>DCFT01000004.1 GCA_002319885.1 Bacteroidales bacterium UBA1797 | reverse complement strand
CAGAGACTAAATAATAAGATCTTTAAAAACATTCCTGAGCTCCAGCATAATATTGAAAGAGTTACTGTTCATCTCCGGAAAAAGCTGGAGTCAATACCTGGATCCGATATTAAGAGAGAATGCCTCAGACTTATACCTTCACATGAGGGAAAGACCTGGATTATTGATAATGAGGCCAATTTCTGGAGAATGTATATTTTTATTTCCAACCACCATTCTTATAATTTAGTTGACAGCCCCGATAAAGCATTCGAAGGAGGCAAGGCAATAGGACGTTTTCAGGCTATGCTGTCGGACATGAAAGGGGAACCTCTTTTTGAGACTATCCCATGGTTTCATAATATAGAAAAAAGACTGCAGACATTTTCAGATAAAATAAAGGAAAATCCTGCAGGCCGTGTCAATACCGTAACTAAAGAGATTGAAGAGGTCCTGAAGAGAGCCGATAATATGAAAACCATTCTCAGACTGGGAAAAGAAGGCAAAATCCCACTGAGAATAACACATAATGATACAAAGTTCAACAATATCCTGCTTGATGAAAATGATAAGGCTTTATGTGTAATTGATCTTGACACAGTAATGCCAGGATATGTCCACTATGATTTCGGCGATGCTATCAGAACAGCTGCAAATACAGCTTCTGAAGATGAAAATGATCTTTCAAAGGTCAGGATGGATATAAATCTTTTTAAAGCATATTCGGAAGGTTACCTCTCCGAAACAGTTAAGACTCTTAATGAAGTAGAAAAAGAATATCTTGCTTTCGCCCCGGGTCTGATTACATATACTATTGCAGTACGCTTTCTCACCGACTTTATTGATGGAGATCATTATTTCAAAATACATCATGAATTTCATAATCTTCAGAGAGCCAGAGCACAACTAAAGCTGGTAAGCAGTATGGAAGAGCAATATGAGGATATGAAGAGAATAATAAGGAACCTAACGTAAAGCAAATGGCGCAGGGCACAGGGCGCAGGGCGCAGGGTGAAGATAAAAGACTAAAGTAACTTTTATGAATTTGTTTTAATCGATATAATTGCAACGTTTTGCTGTGCGAGGACTCGCAATGACTTTGCAAAAAAGATAACCCGAAACCCGAAACTAGAATTATGGACTGGACAAAAGATGAGATCAGGTTCTTAAAGACCATGAGTGATGCTGATAAGATTCAGGGTTTCCTTGATTCAATAGATTATAATCCTGTTTACGAATGCAGATCTCCACGATGGGTTATTAAAAAAAAATCTGCACATTGTTTTGAGGGTGCACTTTTTGCCGCCGCTGCATTGCAATTTAATGGTCAAAAACCTCTAATTGTTGATTTGAAAGCGTTTAATGACGATGATCATGTTATTGCGATATTCAAAGAAGATGGACACTGGGGAGCTGTAGCGAAATCTAACTTCACCTCTCTGAGATACAGAGAGCCTGTTTATCGTTCCCTGCGGGAACTTGTAATGTCGTATTTTGATTTTTATTTCAATACCGACGGTGATAAATCATTGCGATCATATTCAGTGCCACTTGACCTTACTATTTATAATCCACAACACTGGACAACCACCGATGAGGACCTTGAATATATTGGCGATAAACTTGAACAAATACGTCATTACCCGGTCGTTAATATAATGATGATAAAGAAGCTAAAACGAGCTAGCAATATTATGTTACAGGCAGGAATGTTAGGATCCAATGCAGAAGGACTGTTCAAACCAAAATGACGATAGAAGAGTGTGTCGTGAGCTGTAACAACTGCAACAAATCAATATTATCATCGGTCGAAATAACTAAGCTCCTATTTATTTGTATATTAATATATTACAAATATACTCTTAATCACGGTCGAAGGTTCTTTTGTAATTAGCCCGATATTGCCTATTTTTGATACCTTAATATTTATTTGGTATGGATTTATCTGGAAAGTTTTATAAAGCTTTTACTGACCGGCAGGCTGCAATAGAGAAACAATATAATCCAAAACAAGCTGAGAAGCAACACTCAAAAGGTAAGCTGACAGCTCATGAGCGGATAAACCTTCTTTTTGATAACAATTCCTTTGAAGAGATAGATGCATTTGTAACTCCTGCCGACCAGCCTGTAGAATTCGGGAAAGTTGAAAGATCATATGGCGACGGCGTCATTGTTGGACACGGGAAAGTTAATGGGCGGCTCGTTTTTGCCTATGCACAGGATTTTACCATAATGGGTGGGTCATTAGGTATTGTTCATGCAAAAAAGATTGCAAAAATTCAGGAGATGGCTCTGAAAATGGGTTCACCTATAATAGCCTTGATTGATTCCGGAGGAGCAAGAATACAGGAAGGAGTTGCTAGTCTGAGTGGTTATGCCGCTATTTTTCAGAACATTATCCATTCATCGGGAATTATCCCTCAGATCTCAGTAATTATGGGGCCGGCTGCCGGTGGTGCTGTCTACTCTCCTGCCCTTACTGATTTCGTATTCATGGTAAATCATACCAGTTATATGTTTGTTACTGGTCCTAACGTTGTTAAAGAGGTGCTGAATGAAGATGTGTCCTCTGAGGCGCTTGGGGGAGCAGAGGTTCATGCCCGGAAAAGCGGGGTGGCTCAAATGATATATGATGATGAGGAGAACACGATTCTCGCACTTAAAAAGTTTCTCTCATATCTTCCTTCAAATAATGTTGAGAATCCCCCTATTGTTGCTGACGACGGTTCAATCGGTGAAATTAACGAAAAACTCAGGGATCTTATTCCTGAAGATCCGAACAAAGCTTATGACGTTAAAGATGTCATAGCCCAGATAGTTGACAGAAACAGTTTTTTTGAAACTTCAGCGCTTTTCGGCGCTAATCTTGTAACCGGATTCTCAAGGCTGAAAGGTAAAACAATCGGTGTTGTGGCAAATCAACCGAAAGTTCTTGCCGGTGTTCTTGATATAGATTCCTCAGTAAAGGGAGCCAGATTCATAAGGTTTTGTGATGCCTTTAATATACCTATTATTACATTCGAAGATGTACCAGGTTTCCTCCCTGGTGTTGATCAGGAGCATGCAGGTATAATCAGAAATGGAGCCAAATTGCTTTTCGCATATAGCGAAGCCACAGTGCCGAAAATAACAATTATACTCCGTAAGGCCTATGGAGGAGCATTTATAGTCATGAACAGTAAAAACCTTGGCGGTGATTTCAGTTTTGCATGGCCATCGGCAGAAATAGCTGTTATGGGACCCGACGGAGCTGTTGCAATACTTTACAGAAAAGAACTCGCTGAATCAAAAGATCCTGTCGAGCTTAAAAAAGAACTCGTAAAGAAATACCGCGACAAAATTGCAAATCCATTTATCGCCGACGAAAGCGGGTACATCGATGAAGTTATTGATCCTGCCGTAACAAGAAAGAAGATAATATCAGCCCTGAATGCTCTTAATAATAAATGGGTAAAAGTACCCGCCAGGAAACACGGTAATATGCCTTTATAATGGCGCAGGGCACAGGGCACAGGGCATTGTGAAAGAGCAAAAGAAAAAAGTTCTAAGCTAAAAGAGGATACACTAACTGGAAAAGAATTAGCCCCCCTTCAGGGTGGTTGGGGAACAGGAAGAGTTCAAAGAGAAACTAATTAATATGGCTGTGACGAAAATTAAGAGAATACTTATTGCCAACAGAGGTGAGATTGCAGTCAGGATCATTAAGACTGCTCAGCTGATGAAAATTGAGACAGTAGCTGTTAAGACAGCTGTTGAGCCCAATGCAATGTACCTTTCATCTGCCGATGTGATTTATGATGATTCTGAAGATAGTTCGGAAATTCCGGTTTTTTTAAATATTGAAAAACTTATCATTATCGCACTTGAGACCAGCGCTGATGCAATCCATCCGGGTTACGGTTTCCTGGCAGAAAATGCCTATTTCGCACAGAAATGTCTGGATAATAAACTGATTTTTATCGGCCCTTCTCCAGATGCAATTTATAAGATGGGCAATAAAACTATTGCACGAAAGATAGCCCTCGCCGGGGGAATTCCTATGGCAATGGGTAGTGAAGGGAATATAGCCAATGAAGAAGAAGCTGCTTTGATAGCCGACAAGATCGGTTACCCTGTAATAATAAAGGCTGCATCAGGGGGTGGAGGAAGAGGAATGAGGATTGTACGGAAGGCTGAGGAGATGGAGAAAATGTTCATTATTGCAAGCAAGGAGGCTGAAAAAGCGTTCAATGATCCTTCAGTATTTGTTGAAAAATATATTGAAAATCCAAAACATATAGAATTTCAAATTCTTGGTGATACAAAAGGAAATGTAATACATCTTGGGGAGAGGGAATGCTCCATACAACGAAAACATCAAAAGCTGCTCGAAGAGGCTCCTTCGTGTGCTTTGGATGAAAAACTAAGGAAGACGATGGGCGATATGGCTGTCCAGATTGCCAAAGCAGTCGATTACTACTCAGCAGGTACCGTTGAGTTTCTACTCGACTCTGATAAGAATTTCTATTTTATGGAAATGAATACAAGGATCCAGGTTGAACACCCGATAACCGAAATTATTACAGGACTGGATCTGATCGAGCAGCAAATCAGGATAGCAAATGGTGAAGAACTTAAATACAAACAAAAAGATATAAAATTAAATGGATGGGCAATTGAATGTCGTATAAATGCTGAAGATGTACAGGCAGGATTTGCCCCTGATCCCGGGAAAATTGAAAGTCTGAATATGCCTGTCGACACATACGTGAGAATAGATACCGGAGTTCAGTCAGGTTCTTCAATAGTAGCCAGTTATGACTCTATGATTGCAAAACTTATTGTCAGGGGGAAAGATCGGAAAGATGCAATAAAAAACTGCAAAATGGCCCTCGATAAGGTATGGATCAAAGGAACCAAAACCACACTGCCATTTTTCCGTTTGCTTGTTCGCCACCCAAAATTTCAGGACGGAACATTCACAACTTCATTTATTGAAAAGGATCTTGAAAAATACTACTTCAACAGTGAATATGAAGAGATGCTTGCAGCATGGCTTGCCACGAAGCTATTCATCGAAGAAAATCTTAATGATGACAGTATAAACGTCAATTTTGAACATGGGAAAGATATGAGCCCATGGTTATTAAACAAAAGAATAAATCAATTTTAACTCAAGCTGACTGTCATGCCAAACGATAAACTTCAGATCAAGAAATTATACGCCCTGTCTTCTGAAAACAGGAAATTCAGCTTTTCTCTTCCTCTTAAACATACCATAAGAATAGGCAAGAGAGATTATGAAGTTAAACTTAAAGCCGATGAAAAATATGGTACTTATATTCTCTGGAAGAATAGAAAATACCCTGTTGAAATTATCCGGTCAAGTCAGAACAAATACGAAATTCTGTTTAATGATATAAGTTACACTTTTACTGTTGAAACTCCATTCTCGCTTAAGAGAATGAAGGTTTTGAATTCGAAACTGGGTAAGATTGAAAAAGAAATCATTAAAGCCCCCATGCCGGGAAAAATAATTGACGTTCTTGTAAGAGAAGGATCTTCAGTTTTGAGAGGAGAACCTTTGGTAATTCTTGAAGCTATGAAGATGCAGAACGAGATCTTATCACCTGTAAATGGGATTATAGAAAAAGTCTCGGCAAAACCCAATACGAATGTAATGAAAGATGATCTGCTTATTGAGATTAAACTCTAGATAAGGCTCCACAATCTTTGAGTCTTTCAATCGGGATATTTTAAAGTCCGATGGATAGTGTAATTCCAACTATCCCTTTCATTCATTTTCAATTTTATCTATCCCCTCTTCTAATATTTATGTCAGCTGTAAACTCAACACTGCCATTTGTGTACCGGAGCTGGCCTGGACGAACAAAAGAACTTAAATTGTGCTTTTTTAATCCAGATGTTATAAAATTAATGAATAAGAAAATCAAAAAAAATAATTTCGTTTTATTTATCTTTGGTAATTACTTCTCTGGTGCCTTTAACGATATGAAAACCAATAAACTTGCGGCATTAATATCGATATTGTTCTTTGGGATCTTCTTCATGTCATTGTCTTCTTCTGCCGGTGCCGCAGGAATTGCATTCAGAAAAAACCCAAAACATGCAGTTGACACTTCAGATATAAATAAATTTACAAGGAAGGCTCTGATTTACGTCTCAAAACCGCAGAAAAGTCAATTAATAAAAGCGAATATAGATACAGCTGAAGCGTTGTGTTTGAAAGAAGGTGTTGAAATTCCTGCACTTCTGCACCTGGCCAGGGCTGAATATTTTTTTATTAATAACGATTATAATAATTCCCTGCAGGAAGCTACCCTGGCGATGAAACTTTCGAAGAATAACGGAGAGATAAAAGTTGTTGCTATGACACTGAATTTCCTTGGACGTTATAATCTCAAGACCGGTTTTATTGATGAGTCCATTGACAATTTTAATAATGCTATAACTATTGCGAAAGAAAAAAAGCTAAAGGGCTATACTGAAAAAAATTATAATGATCTGGCAGATGTTTATAATACCATAGGTAATCTGAAACAATACAGGAGTACTTTGCAACTTCTTATCAATACCAGCAACAAAGACAGAGATACTCTGCAAATAGAAAACGGTTGTTTCAGGCTTGGATCATCACTAAGCGATAAGGAGCGGGATTTTAAACAGGCTGATTCCTTATTAAGAAAATGTCTCGAAATTTCTTTAATCAGAAAAGATACAGCATTTACTGCTTTGTCTCTTGCAAACATGGGATGGAATTATTATAACGAAAAAAAATACGACCTTGCAATAAGCTGTTACCGAAGATCTCTAAGCTACAGCCTTCCCGCTAAAAGGTATTCAAATTCTGCTAACTCTTTTGGAAATCTCGGAACAATATATCGCGATATGGGAGATACGGAAAAAGCATTAATCAACTATAATAAATCTATCCAACAGGCTAAGGCAGATAACGATATATATAATCTCTACTGGGTTTATCAGGATATGAGTGAAATGTATATCAGAAAAAAGGATACAGCTGATGCATATAAAACTTATGTGCTTTTTAAGACATATAGCGATGCTTACATTACTAAAAATAATAGCCAGGGTCTCACCGAAGCAAAAATAAGGTATGAAGCAAATAAATATAATAATGAGTTAGAGTTGCTCTCCTTAAAATTGAGTAATCAGAGACTTCTTATATATGGCTATACAGGGTTATTTGTTTTAAGCCTTGCTATAGGAATTCTTCTTTTCAGCAGGTCGAGAGTTAATGCGAAACGACGAATGAGTGAAATGAATCGTAAAATATCAGAAATAACTCAGGCAAACCTTCGACAGCAGATGAATCCTCATTTTATCTTCAATACCCTTAACTCTATTCAATACTATATGTATAAGCATGATAAGCTTGCCACAAATGACTATCTGACCAAATTTTCTAATCTTATGCGAAAAATACTTGAAAACTCTCAACATACATGTATTCCTCTTCGCGATGAACTTGACGCTCTGAAGCTATATCTTGAACTGGAGATGATAAGATTTAAAGACCGGTTTGACTATGAGATCAAAGTTGATGAAGAAATAGATTCGCTCCAGTACAAAGTCCCTACAATGCTTATTCAGCCTTATGTAGAGAATTCAATCAGCCATGGCCTTATGCCTTGTGAAGGGAAAGGGCTTGTTAAGATCACTCTGAAATTAAAAAACGATTGCATTCTATGTACTATTGAAGATAATGGTATAGGAAGGGAGGCCGCCCAGATGAGAAAAAAAGTGATGGAAATTAACCATAACTCGTTAGGTACTCAGATCATCGAATCACGTCTCGACCTGGTTAATGCAATGTATGGTACAAGTTTAAAAACCATTTATACTGATCTGAAAAATAATAGTGGTGAACCTGAAGGTACAAGGGTTGAAATACAAATACCGATAATGACATGAATAAAAAGTTAATAACGGCTATTATAGACGATGAACCTGATGCAGTGGCTTTCATCTCCACTATAATTTCGGAGTATTGTCCCGATCTGGAAGTCTGTGGCAAAGCATATAATGTAAAGGATGGAGTCGCAATGATTAGTGAAGTTAAACCGGAGCTGGTTTTTCTTGACGTTGAGATGCCAAACGGGACAGGGTTTGACCTCTTAAGAGAATTCCCTCAAAAAAATTTTGATGTTGTATTTATCACAGCTTTCAACCATTATGCAATCCAGGCCATTAAGTTCAGTGCCGTCGATTATATTTTGAAACCGATAAATATCACAGAGTTTATTGAAGCTGTTAAAAGAGTTTCGTCAAAACGAGCGGCTAATTCTTTGGCATCAAACGAGAATTTTGAGATCCTGCTGGAGAATTTGCAAACAGCCCTCCCTTCACGATTAGTTATACCCACCTCTGACGGTAGAGAATATCTTAATCCTAAAGATATAATCAGAATTGAAGCAGACAGAAGTTATTCATGGTTTTTCATAAAAGACAAACATAAGATACTTGTATCAAAACATCTTAAAGAATTTCAGGATCTGTTGAACGACCGGAACTTTTTCCGTCCACATAATTCACATCTCATAAATCTCGATTTTGTAAAGAAATTCATCCGGCACGATGGTGGCTACATAGAAATGACAGATGGTTCCCAGATACCCATTTCCAGGAACAGGAAGGATTTGTTTCTTGCCCACATGTCGAGATATACTGGTTAACCTGTTGAATTCAAATGGAATGCCTTTTTTTTAAATATTTCAGCAGGATAGAAAGAGTTATTGAAGTCAGAATGAGGGAAATGGATCCGCAGATGAGACTCTGTAGTGGTAATCTTATCATCCATGCCCAGGCAATCCAGTAGAACTGGGAAAAAAAAGCAAAATAGTTCCAGGGGTGATGTACCATCAAACCTAATGGAAGCACTATCAAAAATATCCAGTAAAAAGCCGACAAAGAAATTCCGGCTATCTTTTTATCTCTGGTTGTATAAATGAACAGAAGGACAAAAGGAGACTGAACCGAAAAAAGGATAGCTGCATAAAGTGTTCTTAACCATCCCTGTGTCGGCACAGGTTTAAGTAGCCATATACATAATATTATCAGAATAAAGCTGAAAATATATGAGGCGATGATTCTTTTCAGCAGAAAATACAGTACATCGCGAGGAAATGAGGCTGCAACATTAATTTCTTTCTGTCTTACTTTGTCAGACATGATCTTACCGAATACAATACCAATGAGTACCGGTATCAATGCTATCAGGGTGATGGAGAAAAGCATATAGTATTTAGCAGGTTGCACGTTGTAACTCTGGTAATCATAATAAAACCACAAAGAACACAAAGTCCACCTGCATTATCCTTATAAAAGCCCGGGATAAGGGTAGATGGGGAAAAATGTTATTCACACAAAGTATTGATTTCAATATCTTTCTGTGTTTTGCATAAATCTTTGTGTTCTTTGTGGTTAATGGATTTCATTTAAAAACATCAAATATTTAGCTCTTTACCGGTACATGGTTTAGTGTTCCTACAAGGAAATCCCAGAATTTACCTACAGAAACAATATTTACTTTCTCATCCGGAGAGTGAGGATATCTGATTGTAGGACCAAAAGAGATCATATCCAGGTCAGGATAAACACCACCAATCAGACCACATTCAAGACCTGCATGGATTGCCTTTTTTTCCGGAACATTTCCGAACATATTCTTGTAAACATCACTCATCGTTTTCAGAATTGGTGAATTCATATTCGGTTTCCAGCCAGGGTATCCCCCGGAAAGATTGACCTTTGCTCCTATCAGGTGAAAAACTGCTGCTATTTTCCATGCTGTTGCTTCCTTAGCAGAGTCAACTGAACTTCGTGTGAGATTATACGATTCAAATCTTCCGCCGATACACCTTACAACGGCAAGGTTATTTGATGTTTCCACAAGACCTTTCATTGCCTGGCTCATCCGTTGTACACCATTGGGACATGCAAAAAGGGCTCTTATGATCTTGTACTGTACTTCCTTTTTCATTACCTTGGCTGGTATAGAAATTTTCTCGCATAAAAATTTGAGGTCAGGTTCAGTATCAGAAAATTCGGCTTTATACATTTTCTCATAACCTTTAACAAATTTCTCAAATTCCGTTGTTTTGCTTTCGGCAACCAGAACAATAGAATAAGACTCGCGTGGTATAGCATTCCTAAGGTCACCACCTGCAGCTTCAGCAAGTCTGATTCCAAAATCTGATTCTGCCTGCATAAGGAACCTGAACATAATCTTATTTGAATTTGCTCTTCCCAATGCTATATCAACGCCTGAATGACCACCTTTTAAACCTTTTGCAGTAACTTTATAAGCCGTCATGCCTTTTGGTGAATTTTCTTCTTCATAATCCATTGTGATATTTACATCAACGCCACCTGCACAGCCAACATAAAGTTCACCTTCATCTTCTGAGTCGAGATTCATAAGAATATCCCCTTTAAGAAGATCCTTTTTGAGTCCGAAAACACCAGTCATGCCAGTTTCTTCATCTATAGTAAATAGTGCTTCAAGCGGCCCATGGACGATATCCTTTGAAGCCAGCAGGGCCATTGCCGATGCAACACCTATTCCATTATCTGCTCCAAGAGTGGTTCCATTAGCCCTCACCCATTCTCCATCAACAATCGTTTCAATGGGATCTTTTTTGAAATCATGTATTTTATCACTGTTTTTCTGAGGAACCATATCCAAATGAGTCTGGAGAATAACACCTTTTCTGTTTTCCATTCCTTTTGTAGCCGGTTTACGTATAATCACGTTACCAACTGTATCCACAATAGTTTCCAGTTTCTGATTCTTACCAAACTCCTTCATAAACTCAATCATAGCTTGTTCACTTTTTGAAGGACGTGGAATTTGTGTAATTTGATGGAAAAAATTCCATAATTGTTTCGGCTCCAGATTACGTATATCACTCATATTAATAAGATTTAATTATTTTAATAATTACTCAATAAAATTAGTACAATTCATGGATAATAACAATGATAAATCACAGATTGGCAGCATATCAGTTAGTATATAATTCACTCCCGACGACATTTCATAAACAATGTCACTTATTTTATGTTCGAATCTTTTTGATATTCATCCTAATATTATTACTTTGCAGCACCTGATTCTGGAAATTTTAAATTATATAAGAAGAACGAAATGAGCGACTTATTGATGTTTGAATATCCGATGAAAACATTATATTTTCACTTTAGTAAATAACCCCAGGAAAATGACATTTTTATATATTGTAGTTGGGCTGGTTATAATGTTTGACTTTATAAACGGTTTTCATGATTCAGCAAATTCAATAGCAACGGTCGTATCAACTAAAGTACTATCTCCTATTGCAGCAGTGACAATGGCTTCCTTTTTTAATTTTGTGGCCTTTTTAATTTTCCCGCTTAAAGTTGCCGATACGATGAGTTATGGAGTTGTAAATGCTAATGTAATAAATCTTACTGTTATATGTTCGGCAATTGTTGCAGCCATTATATGGAATCTTGCAACATGGTGGCTGGGACTTCCTTCAAGTTCTTCACATACTCTTGTAGGCGGATTGGTTGGAGCAGCTGTTGCAAGTTCAGGTTGGAGTACAGTTGTTATGGGAGGTGTAATAAAAATTGTGATTTTTATTGTAATAGCCCCTGTCCTTGGAATGGTTATGTCCTTTATAATATCAGCAATTGTAATCTTTCTTGCCAGGAACCATTCTCCATCCGGGATTGATAAACACTTCAGGCGACTGCAGTTATTATCAGCAGCTGCCTTTAGTCTTGGACACGGAGGCAACGATGCTCAGAAATCGATGGGAATAATCTGGGTCTCTTTACTCGTAACGGGTATTGTAACAAAAAATGAGTCTATAAAAGACCATATGTGGATTGTACTTTCCTGCCAGTCAGCAATAGCCTTTGGAACATTACTGGGAGGCTGGAGAATTGTCAAGACTATGGGACAAAAGATTACAAAACTCAAACCATTTGAAGGATTCTGTGCAGAATCGGCAGGTGCTCTTACCCTCTTTGGAGCCACTCATTTCGGAATACCGGTAAGTACAACTCATGTTATTACGGGAGCAATAATCGGAGCAGGCGCCAGGAAAGGAGCTTCTGCTGTTAAGTGGGGTGTGACAACAAAGATCTTCTGGGCATGGATTCTCACTATACCGGTATCAGCAATTATAGGTACAATAATGTATCATCTGCTTAAAGTTTTCATTGCTTAAGCAAAAAAAATACTTTTATAAAAAATTACTAATTATGAATATAGATAAGTTTCTGAAATTTTTTGTTCCGAAAGACCATTCTTTCTTTCCTCTTTTTGAAAGTGATGCGCTAAACCTTGTAAAAGCAACTGAATTACTGAAAGAATTAGTAGCTAGTACCGATATTGCAACGCATGAAAGACTTTATAAAGAGATCAGGACAATCGAACACATCGGAGATGATATTACTAACAAAGCTTATGAACAGCTTAATAAATCGTTTATTACTCCTTTCGACAGGGAAGATATTCATGAGCTGACAGCAAATATAGATGATGTGGTTGATTCAATTAATGGCATAGCCCGGCGTATCTGTCTTTACAGACCTAAAAAATTGATGCCTATCTATAAGGAAATGGCCCAGATGGTATATGATGGCGCAAAAGAAGTTGAAACGGCTATTCTTTGTCTGAAGGACCCTATTGCCAATAAGAAGAAGATATTCTCAGCTTGTGAGAATGTAACAGCAATTGAACATAAAGCAGATGAACTTTACTTCACAGGGGTCTCCGAATTATTTGAGAAAGAAGAAGATCCGAAAGAATTGATAAAAAATAACAAGATCCTTGAGATTCTTGAAAGATGTGTTGATGAAGAGGAAGATGTCACCGACACTCTGAAGGCAATCCTGATCAAAATGGCATAGGGAAAAGCTGCACCCCTGATACTTTACGAAATAGAATAATATGTGGATGCCGATTCACTTTCTGTGAATCTCCATGTCTCCTCTGTGAAACTCTGTGATAGTTCTTATGTATGTTGCACAGATGCTTGATCTGTTATAATAATCCCGATATTACTTAACAAAAGCTTAATAATTTTGCAACTGACTAAACATTTTATAATGATTAACGGTTATTAATTTTGAACCTGAAATAAAGTGGTGTCAAATTAAAACAACATTAACATGAAAAATTCGAAATCCGGAAACAAATCAAAGAATATTGAAAAGTTAACGAGTAACCAGAAGAAACAAAAGACAATCAGACCACTCGAAGATGATATCCGGGAAAAGGCAAACGAAATATATTTACAACGTATTGACCGGGGAGAAGAGGGTTCAGCAGAAAATGACTGGATTGAAGCAGAAAAATTCCTGACCCGTTTTGAAATATAACTGAATTAAATCAGTTAGATAGTATTGTAATTTAATTAAGATAATAAATGAGGAAAATGTTTGAAAGGATAAGTAACCATATTTATAAGTTAGCATCGGGTAAGTGGGGTATCTGGGTATTATTCATAAGCGCTTTTGCTGACGCATCATTTTTGCCTTTACCTGTTACTACTTTATTTCTGATATTGATAATATTGAATAGTGAATATATTTTAAAGAATCTTTTGTCCGTTCTTATTGGTACAATTACCGGAGCAATTGCAGGTTATGCGTTTGGCCATTTCGCATGGTTTAAACCCAATGGTGAGTTTACCGGGTTCGCTCAATTTTTCCTGAATAATATTCCAGGTCTTTCTCATGAAGTCTACGGAAGAGTATCTGATTTATATACGAAATGGAACTTCAGAATACTTGGAGTTGCTGTAATCACTCCTCTCCCATACGGAATGTTCTCTGTTACATCCGGAGTATTTAATATTAATATTTTCGTTTTTCTTTTTACCACACTTATATGTCAGACAATAAAATTCTCTTTTCTGGCTCTGTTAACTACCAGATTCGGAGTGGACATCAAAAGAATCATGAGGTTCAACTGGAAATCTGTTGCTATTCTCACTGCAGGTGTTTTAGCAGCTTTTGTGGTAAGCAATGTACTGTAACCAATATTAATATTTGATATACAAGTTCAGGCAGGTGTTCCATTATTGCCTATAAAGATCCGTGATATAATTTATTACCGGATATTTTGTTCTCAATCATTTTTAAGAAGCAAATAATATTCTCTTAAACCTGTTATAAGAACGGCTATTGAAAAAAACGTTTGCAGATATATAGCCTGTTCATACCTGCAATTGTAAAATAAAAGCAGATAAAGAGTTGAAACAACCAAAACAAATCCAAGAACAAGTTGAACTTGTTTCATCCTGCCCCATTTAAGTTTTTCGACAAAATACACTCCTGATGTGGCACAAATCAAACCAAGGACTGCCCCAGCCAGTACATCAGCAGGCCAGTGCACGCCAACGGCGATCCTCGATAATCCGACTAATAAGGCAAGAACAATTAAAATGATCCTTGCATATACCGATTTGAAATAGAATAGCAAAATGCCTGTCAGAGTAAAAATAGTTACTGTATGTCCCGATGGAAAGGAATGCGAAAACAAATGAGGACCTATTATATTTATGACATCCTTGCTGAGAACAGCAGGAGGTCTTGGAGAATTAATGTATAATTTTAGTATATGTGATATAAGTGTTGCAAAAACAGTGGCAATTATAGCTGACCAAATGAGGTCAGGTCTTTTTCTGATAAACAATAGCATGGTTACAGATGCTGCAAGTGAGTCGCCCAGAAAAGTCAGGTTGGCCCAGATAAAAGGTGTCTGTTTTGCTGTCAAAGAATTTATTGACAGAAACAGGTCTTTATTTGTTCCGGTAAAAACAATTAAAATAAGACAAATCAGGAATATTATTGAAAAAACAATATTAATTTTATTAGCAGTTTTCATAAGCAGGTGTGCTAACTAAAGATTTAATTATTGCTTAATTAAAAATAAACATCGGGTAAACATCGAAGGTATATATTGCTGTTAAAACTACAATATTATGAAAATACTGAGATTCTTCCTCCGTTTAGTTGCATTTGTATTGGCTTTTATTGCAATTTTGATTTCCATCGGTTCTGCAATTTGTAAGTACACTGATCTGCCGAAAGAGTCATTTATTCAGATATTTGGATACATCTCATTCTACTGGATAATTGTCCTTTCAGCAGTGGTTTTAATCTTATTTCTCTTAATCCGGAAATTTCAGGCTGCCTTGCTATATATGGGAGTACTGTTTCTGTTTACGCTGATTTTAGATGACTTTTCGTTAAATTATATATATCACAGGAAACCGGACCATATTGAGGCGTTTGACAGTATAAATGTTGCTGCATATAATATAAAGTATTATGCCTATGGTATCGAGAACATAGCAGAGTTTATTAAAGAATCGGACTACGATGTATTGTTGCTTTCAGAAAGTGTATTGACACCGGAGAAACTGGAGTATCTGAAAAGAAGTTTACCTGCTTATTCAATTCTGACAGACAATGGGCATGATTTATCGATATTGTCAAAATACACAGTATTAAATTATAAAATAGTTGAACTCCCCACTTACCTGGCATCACTGTCAGGCAGCAACGATATGGATAAGCTTAAGTCCGGCGGTATTCACAGGTCATTTGTTCATGCAATTATAAATGTCAATGGAACACTGGTAAATGTTCTGTCACTAAGATTGATTGCAGGCAGACCAAAGGACAAGTCTATCATTGAAGATATACGCTGGGGAAAATATTTACTAAATGCCCAGAATGAGGAACTGTCTGTATTTATAAATTATTTACAGACACTCAAAGGACCGGTCATTTTTGGAGGAGATCTTAATGTTTCACCAAATACAGTAATAATTCACCGGTTAAACCATTATGCTGAAGACACATTTTTAGATGACCATGCTTTTGGTTCATACACCTTCAAAGTTTCATTCCCGACAATGCGGCTTGACTATCTTTTTCATTCCAAAGACATAATTGTAAAAAACTCGGAGGTTGTAAAAACAAAACCCATTTTATCCGATCATTTTCCGATTAGGGCAGAATTCCTTATACCCAGGTCAATGGCGCAGGCAGGCAGATAGTAGCCCGTTAAACGGTAATGAAATGCACTCGTTTCATTTAACTGTGAAATACTGTCAATGAACATTCAGGAAACCGGAAAAGGCCTGAGTGTAACTGATGACTCCCAGTTGTTTAGTAAACTTTTATAAACATGTATAAGTTTTTCCCGTATTATATCTTTATCAAACTGTATGAGTAACTGTTGTGATATTTTAAGACCTTCATTATAAAACTCCTTTTCTCTGGTCATTCTTTGAGTAAGAGAGATAAACTCCTCCAGGCTGCCTGCTTTAATATATGGGGACATATACAATGATTTGTATTCTTCGATATCCCGGTATATAACCGGCATTCCACAAGCGGCTGCCTCTATAGGTGCCAGCGGGCAATTTTCCTGGTATGAGGGGAAAAGCATCAGATCAGCTGCTGCATATATAAAAGGCATATATAAACCGGAAACAGGTAACGATCCATTGAAGAGGTAACATGCTAAATATTAATATATTCTTAGCAATTATGTAACAGCTTGATAACAAAGCAAAGTTACTTTTGAGAATATTTAAAGAAGCAATACCATGGGAAAATATCTGTTCCTGTATTTAAAAACCGGCGGAGGTCACCTTGCACCAGCCAAAGCTGTTGCAGAAAAGATAAAGACCAAAAGAAGAGTTGATGTTGAAATACTAATGGTAGATGGATTATCCGAATCGAATACATTAGTTAAGAAAGTCATTGAAGATGGGTATAAAAACTCCATTAACAGAGCAGCCTGGACATTCGAATTTCTTTATGCGTTACATAAGATAACAATTGTTTCAAAGTTCACAGCCTCACTGGTATCGTACTTTGTAAAACCAGGTATTGAAAGACAGATTCTGGAAACAAGGCCTAAGAAAATCGTTGTTTTTCATTTTTTTCTGATTAAACCGGTATTTGAAATTTTAAAAGAACACAATCTGGATATTCATGTTATCACAGTTGTTACCGATCCTTTTACAGCACATCCGATATGGTTCCTGCAACAGGAACAGAATTATGTGGTTTTCAGCGATATATTAAAGGAAAAATGCATAGAAAGAGGTATTAATAAAAACAATTTACATGTTTTTCCATTTGTTCTCGATAGTAAATTCTCCCAAAAAGTAAGTGACTTTAAAAAAATAAGGATACGCAAAAGCCTTGGATTTGAGATCGATTCCAAAATTATCCTCATAATGGGCGGAGGAGAAGGAATGCCAAAAGGCAAGAAAATTCTTAAGAGAATAATCGCACGGAATATGGATGCTGAAATTGCCATAGTATGTGGCAAAAATCAGAAACTTTACAATAATGCAATAAAGCTTAAGTATAAATACAGCATTAATAATCTGAAGGTCTATGGTTTCATTGACTTTGTTCACTCTCTTGTTTCAATTTCCGATGTTGTAATAACAAAATGTGGCGCATCCACTTCTATGGAAATACTTATGATGGGAAAAGTTCCTGTCATTAATAACTATATATGGGAACAGGAAAAAGGCAATATGGAATTTGTATGCCATAGCAAAATGGGTATCCTGGAAAAAAACACAAAGTTTCTCCCTGATGTTCTTCACAGGCTTCTGACTGACAATGACTTTTACAACTCTTTAAAAAGTAATATTAAAAACGCAGCTATCAGCAACGGAGTCGGCCAGGTATCAGATTATATATTAAATTTTCAATAATGAATACTAAAGATCATGAATATTCTTGTTTTATCTGACCTGCACATTGATGCATGTGATAATTTCGGCACATTTCAGTGGAACGAAATGGAACTTATAATGTATATAGAAGGCATCAGAGATATCTACTCAATTGATAAGGTAATCCTCAACGGGGATGTATTTGAGCTTATCAAATATTCTTTTGAGGAGATTAAAAAAGCCAATCCTGTCCTTATGAGATATTTCAGCGATAATGATTTTGTTTTTATCAGGGGGAATCATGATTTAGTAAACAGTTTTGCACTAAATCATTTTGATATTACAAATTCCAAAGGCCAGTCGATTCATATCGAACACGGACATAATGCCGATTGGCTGAACGGCAACAAGCTTGGCAGGGCTATCGGTAAATTTGGATTAACCCTTCTGAAAAAATTTTCACATTCCAAATGGCTGATGGATATTTATTTCAAAATTGTAACGTTGGAAGACGAAATAAACCATATCCCTAAAAAATACAATACAATAAAATATCTTTCATATGCCCTCAGACTTTTAAAAGATCATGATGTGGTTATTCTTGGTCATACACATAAGCTTGAGTCGCACCATACCTATTACCTGAACAAGAAAAAACGGTATCTGAACAGCGGGGCATGTACACTTGGCCGGTTCCAGGGAATTATTATGGATACTGAAACCCTTAAATATGAATTAATTAAGGAAAGCAAAGAGTCGATACAAAATTCATATCAATTACAATATGCGATCTAAAGTTGGTTACTGGTTGTTGGTTGCTGGTTGCTGGTAAAATATAATCAGAAATCAGAAATCAGAAATCAGAAACCAGAAACCAGAAACCAAAATCAAGCAACTTTACTTTTTAATATTTGGCAACTCCAGTCCGTAACCTTTCTTTTTATCTTCAGCTTTAAGAAGGAATGCAAATAATAATGAAAGGATACTCAATGTTGTAAACATAATTAAATCGAAGATATAATTATAGCGCAGGTTCAACCTGGCTGTTGCAATGAGCGGATAGATTGCTTCAGTTGTTTTAATCTCAATTTCCTTTGCAAATTTTTCTTTATCTCCAGCTGTTTTAATACTATTAAGAACATTTGCAGTACTTGCTGATATACTGCTTTCAAGAGCTGACATATCAGCCGGAGAAGTCGGGGCCGACTCATAAAGTGTATTTTGTACCAATGAGTCTATTGTACGGCTACTGGCTTTTTCAGCAAGCTGAGATATTTCCTTACCTGAAAGATTATATGTCTTATCTGATAGTACCTGTTTATAGGCACTGGTTACTGCATCTTTTACCGCAACTTTATTAGGTGTCACATCGGGATTTGTAACATTAAGAATTATCCCTAACAAAAGCGGAATAATCCATAATCCGATATTTTGAATCCAGAATATTACAGCATATGCAGTTCCTAGTTGTTTTTCAGGAATTATTTTTGGAACTGACGGCCACATCGCAGCGGGAACCAATGAAAATCCGATTCCAAGAATAATAACAAGTGCAGCTGCAAGCCACCATGCATTTAAAAATGGAATTGTCAGCATGCCATGAACGAAAATCAGAATTATAGAACCAATAATCATGATTGTTGCGCCTTTGCCTTTTTTATCATAAACAGTACCAAATAAAGGTGTTAGGAATATAGTGCCAAATGGAAGCAAAGCCGGAATTGAACCTGCCAGATTTGGGTTAACATGATATTTATTAATCATCAGATCAGTTGCATAGAATAAGAACGGGAATACTGCCGAATAAAATAAAACACACAATATGGCTATATACCAGAACCCTTTGTTCTTAATTATGAACAAAATATCTTTTAGTTCGAAAGCTTCTTCCTCTGCCTTCCCTTTATTACTTTCAGCTATTGAAGCATCTAGCTTCCTGTCCATGAAAGTGTAAATAATAAAAGCCGAGAGGGCGATCAGCATAAATACGAAGGCCAGCAATACAGGAGATGAATAAGAATATGTTTTAGCCAGTGGTAAAGCTATTCCAAGTGCCACAGCTGTACCAAGACGTGCTATTGACATCTGCATACCCATTGCCAGGGCCATCTCCTTACCTTTAAACCATTTTACCACTGCTTTTGAAACGGTTATACCACCAGCTTCGGTTCCGACACCAAAAATTCCAAATCCTATTGCGGAAATAACAACCTGAGTTTTGATTCCAAGGATCATGGCGCCTTCAGGGAACACATGTCTGAGAGCCCAGTAATTTAGTCCGGTACCAATAGTCATCATCATGGTTGCAGCAAGCCCGGTAAAACGGACTCCCATTTTGTCGAGGACAATACCACTGAAAATAAGCATGAATAAAAAGACATTGAACCAGGTATAAGAAGAGGTATAGATCCCGAAATCGGAACTATTCCATCCCAGGATACTCTCGAGCATCGGTTTAACAGGTGAAAGAGCATAGTTAAAGTAATATGCACCAAACATTGAAAACGATACAATGATAAGTGCTGTCCATCTGGCCTTTTTTGAATCACGCAGGGTAGCTAATATTTGTTCCATGATTATTATTTTAAATATTAAGGTTTTGAAAGGTAAATGTAATTAATATATTTTTTAAAAAATTAATCAGTTAACTAATTCAATATATTCTGAAACAGGTACGATATTATATATCTTCAACAATATTCGGTAGTTCCAGACCATAGCCTTTCTTCCTGTCCTCTGCTTTAAGCAGGAAGGCAAAGAGAAGAGCCAATACCCCAAATCCAGTGAAGATCAGCATTGGAATTGTATAATTGTAGTTTGGAATACTAACACCGTCCACCAGTCTGGTGCCTGAAATGCAGTATTTATCAAGCACCCATCCTATCAGAGCGGGAACACCCATAAGTCCCCAGTTTTGAACCCAGAAAATCAATGCATAGGCAGAGCCCAATTGCTTTTCAGGAATAATTTTGGGAACAGATGGCCACATAGCAGAAGGAACAAGTGAAAATCCAATACCAAGAACAATTATCAGAATTATTGCAACAGGTTTAAAATTAAGAAACGGTACAGAAAATAAACTATGAACCAGAATAATGAGAATTGCACCAAGTATCATAAGTGTCGCACCTTTTCCTTTGCGGTCGTACAGGCTGCCGAAAAGCGGTGTAAGGATTATGGTTCCAAAAGGCAATAAGGATGGTATTGTTCCTGCTACAAGCGGATTCACACCGAACTTATTAACCATCAGGTCAGAGGCATATTTTAAAAACGGAAAAACAGCTGAATAAAATAAAACGCAAAGAATAGCAATATACCACCATCCTTTGTTTTTTATTATAAACCACATGTCAGCCATTTTAAACGACTCTTCTTCAACAGCTCCCGAAACTATTGCTTCGTCAGCAACAGATTTGTCAAGTCGCTTGTCCTGAATAGTATATAAGAAAAAAGATATCATTCCGATGCATATCAGGATGAGACCCAGAAATACCGGTTTAGCAACACCGCCCATCCACACTGCTAGAGGATAAGAAGCAAATAATGCCAGTGCGGTTCCAAGACGTGCTGAAGAGAGCTGAAGACCCATGGCAAGTGCCATCTCCTTACCCTTGAACCATTTAACAATTATCTTGGAAACAGTAATACCCGCCACTTCACATCCGACACCAAATACAGCATACCCCAGTGCAGCAACTACAACCTGGGCCTTCATCCCAATCAGATGCATACCATCGAGGGAGTGGGTTGAAATAGCCCAGTACTTAATAGCTGTACCTGCAACCATAGTAATAGTTGACATGTTTCCTGTGAACCTGACACCCTTTTTATCAAGAATTATTCCCCCGAATATCAGCATTAACAGGAAAACATTGAACCATCCATATGCACTTGTAAAGAAGCCATATTCAGTACTGTTCCATAGAAGTTCTTTCTCAAGCATTGGCTTCAATGGAGCCATCACATCGGTGATATAGTAACCGCAAAGCATTGTAAATGATACTATAGTCAAGGCTGTCCATCGTGCAACTTTTGAATCACGAAGAGTATTGGTAATAGTTTCCATCATAAGAATCTTTGATTTGATTTTTAGGGGGTGAATGTACAAATATCTTTCTCAAAATAATCTAAAAAACAATTTCAGAACAGGTTTTTAGCATAATTATTGACAATTTATGATATATGAAATACCCGATTGTGAATTATGAAAATTTTAAGTTTATTTGCAAATTCCGTTTTAAAATTTGAGAAACACAGATATCATGAAAAAATCAATTATTCTACTTTTATTTATACTTTCTTCCTCTTTGGTGTTTTCGCAGCAAAATGTAAAATGGTATACCATCCAGGAAGCAGAAAAGCTCAACAGCAAAGATCCCCGTCCGATTTTTATTGACACTTATACCGACTGGTGCGGCTGGTGTAAAAAAATGGACAGGGAAACCTTTACCAATTCTGTTATTTCAGACCTGCTGAATAACAAATATTATCCTGTAAAATTTAATGCTGAAAGAAAGGATAGTGTCAATTTTTATGGCCATACTTACATAAATGATGGTAAATCGGGGAATGCCCATCAACTGGCTGTAGCTCTCCTTAAGGGACAACTGTCATATCCTACAGTTGTATTTCTTTTCCCCCAGAAAGACGGAAAAATTCAGACTCAACCTGTACCCGGGTTCAGGGAACCAAAAGATATGGAAATTTTGCTTAGCTATTTTGCCGGCAACGCTTATACAACCCAAAGCTTTGATGATTTTCAGAAGAGCTTTAAAGGTAAAGTCCAATAATTAAAGTTACTGGTTGATTTCAGTGCTATTGTGTTATTCGATGTCAATTCTATATAACTTGTAACATATAGAGCTATAAAATCCCTATTGACAAGTTATACTCCTTTAACCACAAAGTACGCAAAGAAGGCTCAAAGCACACAAAGTTAAAACAATGTATTTAACCGCTTTGTGACCTTTGTGGTTAATGAAATTCGAGTTTTTATACAGCCTTTGGTGATGTGAGT
Source organism: Bacteroidales bacterium UBA1797 (assembly GCA_002319885.1). Taxonomy (GTDB): domain Bacteria; phylum Bacteroidota; class Bacteroidia; order Bacteroidales; family VadinHA17; genus LD21. The sequence continues at coordinate 3,269 of DCFT01000004.1, read as the reverse complement.
GAGATGATAATAAAAATGAATTAAATTATCTTTTTAACATTATAGTTACAAATTACATAACTATAGTAATCACAGAAAACCACAGAGACTTATTCTGAAACGGTATTACTTTCCAATAATATAGTTGGAAGGGAGTTGAATAACCTCTCCAAACTGATAAATCAGTTTCCTGGAATCAAACAGTTTCTCAGATCCAAGGTTAATTTTTATACCCACCACATCAGGAACTCTGTAAAAAAGTCTATCAAATTTTTTGTTTTCAGACCTGGTCTGAACCCGGTTAATGATAGTCAGGTCTTTGGTCTTCTTTTCCGGATTGAACTCCATTGTCACAGGTTTTCCGGCATTGTTATTTCCGTTAAGAGGACCTGTCAGTTCCGAAAACTGAAATAATGGCACAGCTTTACCTGCCATTGATTTTTGAGGTATAATCTGATATGAGAATGTGTATTTCTCTTTAATGGTTTTTCCTGTAAATAGCTCCGTATATGCCTTCTCAAGACGATTTATTTCATTTATGGCAGCTTCGTTCTGAGGAAAAACAGTCGCCTCTCCGGTAAGGATAAGATGCATTCCATCTCTGAGTTCCATTAGTCTTTTTGCCGCTTTTTCAGCCAGTTGATCTATACTTAGCTTCTTTCTCTTTTCTACAATATAAGGGAGACGGATAAAGGATGAATCAACGCTCAAACGTTTGTACGCAGTATCGCGCTGTGACTGAAAATATTCATCCGATCCCAGATCATAAGGATGAAATTGTGCATTATCTGATCCCGAATTGTCGCCCTGTTTCTCACTGGAATAAAAAACTGAAGGATTAAGATCGAGTATAAGTCCTTCCTTTTTTAACGCAAGAACATTAGACTGGAACAAGGAAGTACTTGAGATCACATAATACTCCGAAGGATCAATTTCATCATGAGATTTGACAGCAACACTCTCAACAGACCATGATTCATTTTCGTTCTTTATAACATCTGTAAGGCCAAGCAGGTCATCAGCATATTTAGCATAGGGTCCGGGCTTCTCAATGGTCCTTTCCATTTCGACGGCAACGGTGAAAACAGTTCTGGGAAGACCATACACGATACTCCCGTCTCTTAGAGCTAAAGAATCGGAAAGTGGCAATATTACACTATTTGAATCAGCAATTCTCTTACTGGTTGAACATGAATAGAATGGAATCAGAATCAGAATTAAAAATAATACGAATAATCTGGAAGTAGCTTTCATATGGATTAATGTTTGTTTAAAATTAAACGTAACTTGTTTTGCATTGTTCACTGTTCGTTCAGTATTCATTTACAATGCCAGTATTCCTCTCACCGTTTTGCCTTTCACTTTTTTACCTTCATATTGTGTCTCTGTCCGCATTCTCAAATCGCGTATCATCAATAATAGATAATACATCTCCAGCTTATATTTCAGGTTCCTTCAATTTATTAAACGCAAAGGGGATGTTATTAATTATATCTGATGCAATTATAGATTCCTGGCATAATTCATCACTAGCCATATCACCTGCAAGACCATGAAGATACACTCCCAAAACTGATGCATTCTCAGGTGGATACCCCTGAGCCAGTAATGCGAGCAATATTCCCGTCAGAACATCGCCACTGCCTGCTGTTGCCATGCCTGGGTTGCCGGTACTATTAAAAAAGACTTTTCCCTCAGGCGTCGTTATAGATGTATTTGCCCCCTTGAGAACAATTATGCATTTAAATTCCACTGATAACCCGATCTGTCGTTGTAAGCGATAAAAACTATTCTCTGTTTCACCTGCAAGTCTTTCAAATTCCTTTGGGTGAGGAGTCAGTATAGTGCCCGGATAGATAAGAGATAGCCATGTTTTGTTGAGTGATAAAATATTTATCGCATCAGCATCTATTACCATTGGCTTCCTGCACTCTCTAAGAAGCGTATGGAGGGCCATCTGGGTTTCGACTCCTGTTCCTATACCGGGACCAACACCAATTGCGCTATAATTATCAGTGCCTGAAATTTCAGAAAGATGTTTTTCATTCTGGTCAGCCTTCACCATAGCTTCCGGTATGGAAGTCTGGATAATGTCAACTCCACATGATGGTATATGACAGCTAATTAACCCAATCCCGGTCCTCAGAGCTGCTCTGGCCCCTAATACCGCAGCGCCCATTTTGCCATATGATCCCGAAATCAGCAACCCATGACCAAAAACACCCTTATGATCAAATTTATTTCTTTTTTTCAGTAATGAAAATACGTCATTCTTTAATGTATAGACATAAGGTGAGCTGATGTTTCTGATAGCATTTGCACTTAGCCCGAGTGGCAGAATAATCCATTCTCCGACTTTCGCTGCATTTTCGGGAAACATGAATGCCAGTTTTGGAAAATGAAAACTGAGCGTGTAATCAGCTGAAATGATACTGTCATAATCATTCTTTGAATTATCTTCACCGTACATTCCTGATGGAATATCAATCGAAATTACTGTTGCGCCAGCATGGTTTATATTTTTAATAATGCCGGCAGCAAGCCCTTGAGCCGGCCTTGTTAATCCCGAACCAAAAATCGCATCAATAATAATGTCTGTTGAAGAGATAACCGGAAACTGATCAATCTCTTTAAGATAAAAAAACGGGACTTTCGTTTCTGCGTTTAGACGAGCATGGTTTCTTTTCCAATCTTCAGAGGTTCTATCAGTAAATTCAACATAATATACCCTGGTCTCGTACCGGTTGGATTCAAGTAACCGGGCCAGGGCGAGACCATCACCTCCATTATTTCCGGGACCTGCAAAAATGATAACCCGATGTGATCGTTCAAACATGGAAAGATACCATCTGAGTAATTGTCCGGCTGCCCGTTCCATGAGATCTATTGAGGCAACAGGTTCCTCTTTTATTGTATACTCATCAATTTGTTTTATCTGATCGCTTTGAAAAAGTTTCATCGGGAAATACTAATTGTTTCACAAATTTACACTCTTAAGTCATTAATAAAAAGGACGAAGTAACATTAGAACAAAAAAAGAGTGATTATGGTAAGATTGTCCTCTCAAAAAGATTGATATATTTGTTTAGAACCAAAATCGGAAACAGCGGGAAAAAAAAATAAAAAAATTAAAACTGCAGCTAATAGAAGAAATTGAAAAATTAAACAGCTCAGAGTATTAATAATTACAACAACTGACTTATGTTAAAAAATCATCCTAAGGGATTACTGGTTGCTTTCTTTTCCAATATGGGAGAAAGGTTTGGATTTTATACAATGATGGCCATTCT
>DCFT01000058.1 GCA_002319885.1 Bacteroidales bacterium UBA1797 | reverse complement strand
GTCTTTTGCATAGTGCTTATGCAAAGCTCCTGGAGGATGGAACATCCAATATTGCACACAGTACTTATTCCACCTGTGATGCGGATACTCCTCATTTTTATATAAATCTACCAAAAGCAAGAGTATATCCCGGGAAAAAATTTGTTTCAGGTCCGGGTAATCTGGTGGTGGAAGGAATACCTTTGCCTCTGGTAATCCCGTTTGGCTTTTTTCCTGTACAGACCAAAAGAGCGGCCTCGGGATTGATTATTCCTAGTTATGGTGAGGAAAAGACACGTGGTTTTTCGCTCTCGAACGGCGGATATTATTTTGCAATAAACGATTATTTCGATCTTACATTATTAGGAAATCTGTATGAGAATGGTTCCTGGCTTGTGACAGCAAGGACCGATTATAACAGACGTTATAAATACAACGGTAATCTGGCCTTCAGTTATGCACAAAACATTTCAGGGCATTTTGGTCTCTCTGATTACTCCAAAATACCCAATTACTCACTTTTATGGCGCTTTATTCAAGATCCAAAAGCATCTCCCGGCTCAACATTTTCTGCGAGCGTAAATATGAGTTCCAGCGGTTATGATAAAAACAATAGTTATAATGTTAGCGATCATATTACCACTCAACGACAGTCTAGCATAAATTACAGCAAGTCGTGGGCCGGAACCCCTTTCAACCTCTCTATAAGTGCTAATCATAGTCAGAATGTAAAGGATCAGTCGGTAAATCTCGATCTGCCTAAAGCCAGTTTTAATATGGGAACAGTTTATCCGTTCAGGTCAAAGAACAGCACAGGTACCTCAAAATGGTACGAGGATATACAGATTCAGTATAGGGCAGAACTTGATAATCAGATAGCAACGAAGGATACACTGCTTTTTACATCAGCGGTATGGAAACACATGAAGAATGGATTTAAACAGGATATTCCAATAAGTATTCAGATCCGTCCGTTTAAAAATTTTTCTATCTCTCCCTCTCTGACTTATTCCGGAGTATTATTCACGCAGAAGATTATAAAAGAATGGAACCCCGATTACATAGATCCCAGCCTTAATATTTCAAAACCTTCAGTAGTGAATGATACAATACATGGCTTATTTTACGGACAAGCCGTCAATCCTACGATCAGTGCCAGTTTTAACCCACAGATATTTGGCATGTATGATTTTACAACAAAAAGCCCCAACTCCAGAATTCAGGCAATCCGTCATGTGATTAAACCTTCTGTAGGTTTTAGTTTTACACCTTATCTTGAGGGTCTGGCCAGCAGAGATATGTACCGGCAGGTACAAACTTCGATTGATTCCACCAAACTTCAGGATTATTCAGTTTATTACGCCAATATTTACCCAACACCTGCTTTGCGAAGTAAAAGCGGTAACATTTCCCTGAGCCTGGTAAACATTTTGGAAGCAAAGGTTTTGGGCAGAAATGATACAACAGGTAAGCCAAAGAAGGTAAAGCTGATAGATAATTTCAGCATAAACACTGCATATAATATCTTTGCCGATGCTATGAGATGGGCTCCGATAGCAATGCAGGCAAGGACAACTCTTATGAATAACATCAATATTTCGGTAAACAGCAATTTCTCGCTTTACGGAACCGATAGTGTTGGCACAGCAATTAATAAATTCTTATGGACTCAACAGCATAAGCTTATGAGACTCACAAGTTTCAGTACCAGTGTTGACCTCAACGTCAGCAAATTATTCAGTAAGAATAAGGATAAAAACCAATCCGGGTCAAATTCATCCGAGAATTCCGGTAACTCCGGTACAATTGGAAATACAGGAATGCCCGGGCAGGATACTCAGAAACAACAAACTCCGGGAGCTGCCGGACAAAAGGATAAATATGGCTACCCTGTTTTCAATATTCCATGGACTCTCAATATGCGCTACAGCCTTACTTATGTTCCTTCAGTTCTAAAATCGACAATTAGTCAGACACTTTCTTTTGATGGTTCAGTTACAATTACAAAGAATTTGTCAGCTACATATTCAAGCGGTTACGACTTTGATGCCATGAAAATAACCTATACAACAATAGGAATATCGCGAGATCTTCACTGCTGGGTTATGAGCCTTAACTGGGTTCCTATCGGTACTACACAGGGTTGGAACTTTTTGATCAGAGTTAAGGCCCCTGTGCTGGCTGATTTGAAATATGACCGGAGAAAAGATTTCCACGATACCTATTAGAATAAAAATTAAAACCATGAAAAAGATTATCAGTACGTCCAAAGCACCTGCCGCAATAGGACCCTACAGCCAGGCAGTAGAGCTGAATAATACGCTGTATATATCAGGTCAGATTCCTATAAATCCTGAAATAGGGAAAATAGTCGACGGAGATATTAGTGAGCAGACTGAACAGGTATTTAAAAATATCGCTGCAATTCTGGAGGAAGCAGGTTATTCATTTTCAGATGTAGTAAAATCAACCTGCCTTCTGAGCGATATCTCTGACTTCAAAGCGATGAACGAAATATATGGAAAGTACTATTCAGCGAATCAGCCAGCAAGAGCAGCCTTTGCAGTAAAAGCATTGCCAATGAATGCACTGATAGAGATTGAAACCATTGCAATGAAACTACCGGATATACGCCCGGTAAGTGCTTCTCTTCCCTGATCAGCGTATCGTCTGCTGAGCCAAAGGTAATATAAAAAAAGAGACGCCCGTGTCGGGCGTCTCAGCATAGATTTTAT
>DCFT01000040.1 GCA_002319885.1 Bacteroidales bacterium UBA1797 | reverse complement strand
ACCCTTTTAAATCCAGAGCTCCAGCTTCTCCAACGAGCTTTACTTCCGAGGGGATTTCACTCGCTTTATACCCTGCTCTTTCAATCATTTCCTTTGAGTAGCCATAAGCCCCAAAGCTCACTTCGTGCCCGGCAGCCAGAAATTCTTTTCCCAGTGCAAGACATCGGCTTGTGTGGCCAAGCCCTTCTCCGCAGATTAAAAGCATTATTTTCATTTTTTTCACTTCTTTTTCAGGGCAAAATATGTTTTTCCGTTTTTCCCTCAATTTCCATTTTATACTCCGTTCCTTACTCTTTCCAAACCTGAGTTTTCATACTTTAAATACTATTCGATAATTAATATTTATTCAGTTACGAATTTGAAAATTTAATAAATTATTTTTTTTTAATAATAGTACAGTTTCCTAAAATAGGTATAAGGAAGTGAACTTATTTGGTTCAAATAAACTTATAAAATTCTCATATTAAAAACCCGACGAGGCTTTAACTTAATTTTGCCTCCGGGCCCATAAGAGGAACTGCAGCAAATTATGTAAATTTTGCAATACATAAGTAATTATTTAAAAAACAAACTGAAAATATAATATTTGGTCTTTTCAAAAATTTAATTTTAAAATATAAAATTAAACTTTGTAAAACTCCACTCAATAATAGAAAACACGAAAAAAACGAACAACGCCAACGAGTGAAAACTATCGAAAAACACTAATCAACTTCCTTTAAAAATGGGATTTATGAAGCTTGAATTATTGAAAGGACCAACTATTCTATAAAAGAATTTGTTTCCTCCTTTTTTTATTTTTATAAAAAATATAAAAATATATAAGAATTGGGGACATCATACGATATATTGGGGTATCATACATTGGGGTATCATACAATATTTTTATAAAGTTATAACTCCTTCTAAGTTTAAAAAATTTTTATAAAATAACTAATCGAAATAGTTATATATTATAAGTAGGCAATAGGTTACCGATTGCCTATTGAGGTGGAATCAATCATGCAAAAAATAGTGTGTACAACTAAAGAAGATGTGCTGGATACTGTAAAAGAAAGAGATGTAAAATTTATCCGGACACAGTTTACAGACATACTCGGTATCATTAAAAGCTGGGCAATTCCTGTCGAACAGCTTGAAGATGCTTTCGAAAACGGTGTAATGTTTGACGGCTCCTCTATCGAGGGTTTTACAAGCATTGAAGAATCCGATATGAAACTGGTGCTTGACCCTTCTACATTCAGGATCCTTCCCTGGAGACCCACAAAAGGTGCAGTAGCCAGGATTTTAGGAGATGTCTATCTCCCTGATGGAAAACCATTCCAGGGAGACCCGAGATACGTCCTTAAAAGTGCAATTGAGGAAGCTAAGAAGATGGGCTTCTCAATGCAGGTAGGGCCGGAAATGGAGTTTTTCCTCTTCAAACTTGACGCAAACGGAAACCCTACCACTGAACTTTCCGACCAGGGAGGATACTTTGACTTTGCACCGCTTGACCGTGCACAGGACGTACGCAGGGATATTGACTATGCTCTCGAATCAATGGGCTTTCGGATCGAAGCATCTCATCACGAAGTAGCTCCTTCGCAGCATGAAATAGACTTTAGATTCGGTGACGTGCTCAGTACGGCAGACAATGTCATAACTTTCAAATATGTGGTAAAGTCTATTGCCTACTCTAAAGGCTACTATGCAACTTTCATGCCAAAACCGCTTTTCGGCGTAAACGGTTCAGGCATGCATAGCAACCAGTCCCTTTTCAAGGATGGAAAGAATGCTTTCTACGACCCTGAAACTCCAACTCAGCTTTCCCAGGAGGCCCTGTACTATGTCGGAGGTCTGTTAAAGCATATCAGGGAGTTTACGGCTGTTACAAACCCTATTGTTAACTCTTATAAAAGAATCGTACCCGGATACGAAGCTCCTGTCTATATCACCTGGTCTGCAAAGAACAGGAGTTCACTGATCCGTATACCTGCAACTCGCGGCCAGGGCACAAGAATAGAACTCCGGTGTCCTGACCCTTCATGCAACCCATATCTGGCCTTTGCCCTTATGCTCAGAGCCGGCCTTGATGGAATTAAAAACAAGATCGATCCCGGTGAGCAAACAAACGTGAATATTTTTAAGCTCACAGATAAAGAACGTGAGGCAAAAGGTATTCTTTCCCTTCCTGCCGACCTCAAAGAGGCAGTCAATGAAATGACAGGCAGTGCATTCGTAAAGGAAGCACTCGGAGACCACGTCTTCAGCCATTATATCTGTGCGAAAAATATGGAATGGGACGATTATAAAACAGTTGTTCATCCATGGGAACTTTCAACATACCTCCATATGCTATAAACATGGGGAAACTAATAACAGAACTATTTATGAAATATCTGCTTGTTTTCGGATATACTCCTGAAACAAGCTCTTTCAGGCAATATGTTTGATATATTAATTCTCTATCCTCTTTGATTTCAATTATCAATAGTAAGATAAAAACATGCTTAAATTGTTAAATAATATCTGAAATTGCTAAGCAGGAATTGGATAAATCATTTTGTTTTTTATTAGATGGTCTCAGCTTCTAAATGACAATTTTTTTTTCTGCACAGAACCAAAAAAAGAAAAATATATATATTGCCTAATAGGTACTAAATTACTTATTTCCCTTAGCGGTGACCCTCTCAATCCGCATATATGGAGCAAAATCAGAAGTGGGCGCGCTGCTACTTCTGTAATTAATTACATATGCAGTTAAAATAGCTCTATTTAAAGCTTCATTATTTATAAAATTAATAAAAGATTACCCCGAAGACCCAGTTTATCCGGCTGGCAAGTTTTTTGAACTGTTTTAAAAAACGAGCCGCAGAAAATCACCCATGAAATATAAAGGAATTCATTTTGCAACGCGTTCATCTGTATTCATTCTAGAGTGATCAAAATGTGTGGAATAATAGGATTTATTGATAAAACAAAGTCCAAAATTGACGGGTCGAGCATAAAAGCCGCTCTCAGTCTCATGAACGAAAGAGGCAGTGGTGATGGGGCAGGCTATGCCGCATACGGGATTTATCCCGAATATGCAGATTATTATGCTCTTCATGTTTTCTTTGACAACTTGGCTGAACCAAAAAAGACGGTTGATGAGCTCCTCAAGCAGTGGGGAGAAATTGTTCACCAGGAAGAAATTCCGACAACTCCGCAGGCGGGCATAAAAAAAGTCCATACTCCCTGGAGATACTTCTTCAAACCTTCAGAAGCTATGATGGTGGAAAGGCTGGCTTCTGAAAAAGATATTGTTACAAATATAGTCATGCAAGTAAACGCCAATATAAAGGGAGCAACAATCTTTTCCTCCGGGAAAAATATGGGAGTTTTCAAGGCTTCCGGCTGGCCGGAGGATGTCGCAAATTTCTACGGAATAGAAAATTACAGTGGATACATCTGGCTTGCCCACAACCGCTATCCTACAAACTCTCCCGGCTGGTGGGGAGGAGCTCACCCATTCAATCTTCTTAACTGGTCAGTAGTGCATAATGGAGAAAT
>DCFT01000031.1 GCA_002319885.1 Bacteroidales bacterium UBA1797 | reverse complement strand
ATCGGGACGGGAGCTATCGGGACGGAACTTTGTGGTCCCTGCCTGCCGGAAGGCAGGTTTTTGTTTATGGATTTCAACTTTTCGGACAACCTAAGAGATATAATAAAATATCTTAAACCCGGCAGCACAGGTAATCCACGTCAAAATTCCTGAGATGGAGATTCATCAGTATATCTCCAGCAATATCTCCAGTATCTGTTTTGCAGCTTTTGCTACAGATGTTCCCGGACCAAAAATTGCCGTCACTCCTGAATCGTAAAGAAACTGATAATCCTGGTGAGGGATTACTCCACCTGCTATTACCATGATATCTTCTCTCCCAAGTTTTTTAAGCTCTTTAATTACCTCGGGTACCAGTGTTTTATGACCGGCAGCAAGACTGGAGACACCCAATACATGAACGTCATTCTCAATAGCTTGTTTTGCAGCCTCGGCAGGTGTCTGGAACAACGGCCCGATATCGACGTCAAAACCGATATCGGCATATCCTGTTGAAACGACTTTAGCACCCCGATCGTGACCATCCTGGCCCATCTTGGCAATCATTATCCTGGGCTGTCGCCCCTCTTTTTCTGCAAACCTGGCAACAAGTGCCCTTGCTTCCTGAAAGTCTTCATCAGATTTATATTCCGATGAATAAACTCCTGATATAGTACGTATCACTGCTTTGTACCTCCCGACAATTTTTTCACATGCATACGATATTTCTCCTAGACTGGCTCGTTTTGATGCAGCCTCCACTGCCAGCTCAAGCAGGTTTCCTTCGCCTGTCTGAACACATTTTGTAATCGCGTCAAGAGCAAGCTGACATTCTGCTTCATTTCGTCCGGCACGCAATTTGGCGAGTCTTTTTATTTGCGATTCGCGTACAGCTGAATTATCGACCTCAAGAGTTTCAAGCGAATCCTCCTTTTCAAGCCTGTACTTGTTTGTACCTACTATAGTCTGTACTCCGGAATCTATCTTGGCCTGTGCCCTGGTAGCGGCCTCTTCAATCCTCATCTTTGGAACTCCCGATTCAACAGCTTTAGCCATTCCTCCCAAACTCTCAACTTCCATAATAAGTTCCCAGGCTTTGTGAACAATTTCGTGTGTAAGAGTCTCAACATAGTATGACCCTGCCCATGGATCAATTGCTCTGCAGACCTGTGTCTCATCCTGAATATAAATCTGAGTATTTCTGGCAATCCTTGCGGAAAAATCCGTCGGTAAGGCAATAGCCTCATCAAGTGCATTTGTATGAAGACTCTGGGTATGGCCTAAAACTGCAGCCATTGCTTCTATGCAGGTCCTGCCAACATTATTATACGGATCCTGCTCTGTCAGGCTCCAGCCCGATGTCTGACAATGAGTTCTGAGCGCCAGTGATTTTGGATTCTTAGGATTGAATTCACTTACAATCTTCGACCAGAGCATCCTGGCAGCTCTCATCTTGGCAATTTCCATGAAATGATTCATTCCGATTGCCCAGAAGAATGAAAGTCGCGGTGCGAAAGCATCGATATCAAGTCCTGCCTTAATACCTGTCCTCAGATACTCGAGACCGTCAGCAAGAGTATATGCAAGTTCAATATCACAAGTAGCACCGGCTTCCTGCATATGATAACCCGAAATGCTTATTGAGTTAAACCTGGGCATTTTTTCTGAAGTATATCTGAATATATCAGCAATTATCTTCATTGAAAATTCAGGGGGATAAATATAAGTGTTCCTCACCATGAATTCCTTAAGGATATCATTCTGTATTGTACCGGTTAATTCATCGAGCTTTGCACCCTGTTCTAAGGCTGCCACAATATAAAATGCCATTATAGGTAAGACAGCTCCGTTCATCGTCATCGAAACCGACATCTTGTTAAGCGGAATCTGGTCAAAAAGCAATTTCATATCAAGTATGGAATCTACTGCCACGCCCGCTTTTCCAACATCCCCGGTTACCCTTTCGTGATCCGAATCATATCCCCTGTGAGTTGCAAGATCAAAAGCTACTGATAAACCCTTCTGTCCTGCAGCAAGGTTTCTTCTGTAAAAGGCATTTGATTCCTCAGCTGTTGAAAAACCTGCATATTGCCTGATTGTCCAAGGCAACATTGCATACATACCAGAATATGGACCATGCAGAAATGGCGGTAACCCGGCTGCGTAATTAAGATGCTCCATCCCTGCCAGATCTTCTTTGGTATAAACGCCTTTGATTGGGATCCTTTCCGGTGTTACCCAATCCTTTTGTATATTATTAACCTTGCCCCATTCCTCATAATTTTTTGGAGCGGACTGGAGTGTTTTAAGGTCGGTATATTTAAATTTTGGTCTCATCTTTTTTTCTTCAATAACTGGATATTTGTCCTCTTTAAATCCTTGTGTTACTTTGTACTATCCTTTGTATCCTCCCGACACTTCGGTAGGGATCTTCGCTTCGCTTCGATTTGTGGTTAAAATAACTGGTATTAAACACAAAGGCGCTCAAAGATTTTCACCACTTATCATACAGGGCAGTGAACACAATATCAATAATTTATTCCAAGTTTATTATTAAATCCCTCAAGTGTTTCAATCACATTTGATTTTACATGTATGAAATTGTTAATTCCTTTTGCCTTAAGTTCATCAACGGATGAAGGATTCCCAGCTATAACAATAATTGCCTTATCTTTTAACTTTGTAAAAATATCCTGTGCAAAAAGGGGATATTCTTCATCGGAACTGCAGATTACAACAATATCCGGTTTTGACTGAAGAGCTTTGTTAACTCCTTCATCAACCGTATCAAAACCCATGTTATCAATTATCTGATAGCCGGCACAACCGAAGAAGCCGGCAGAAAACTGAGCCCGTGCTTTCCGCATTACAGTATTCCCTATCGGAAGAAGGAAAACAGAAGGACGCTTTACTGCTTTATCTACCGAAATTCTAAGTTTGTCATACAATTGAGATCCTCTGATGAGAGTTATCGGCTCGACCTCCGGGTTGGATTCAACCGAATTTTTACCAAACAGCCTGGTTAAGTCTACACTATCGGAGATCTTTTCCTGAATATTAGGATACTGATTTGTCCCGAGAAGAACTGTCTTCCTGGTAGAGGTATCTTTTTCCCGTTTTGCAGCTGACTCCGACAACTTAGCCTGTATGAATCCTGATTTCAGGCATGCAAGAAATCCACCCCTATCCTCAATTTCAAGATAAAATTTCCAGGCCCCTTCAGCAATAAGGTTTGTAAGGGTCTCAATATAGTATGATCCTGCCCCGGGGTCTGCTACCTTATCGAAATAAGCTTCTTCCTTTAATATTAACTGCTGATTCCTGGCTATTCTTTCGGAGAATTCATCAGGATGTCTGAATATTGTATCAAA
>DCFT01000019.1:3030-4193 GCA_002319885.1 Bacteroidales bacterium UBA1797 | reverse complement strand
GAGACGACAAAGGACTGGTATTACCACCGGAGATCGCACCTGTGCAGGCTGTCATTATCCCTATTATCTTTAAAAAAGGAGCAGAGGAAGTGCTTGCAGCTTGCAGAGACGTTCAAGAGCGCCTTAAGAAAGCAGGGATGAGAGTCGAAATAGATGCAAGCGATCTTCGGCCGGGAGCAAAATATTATAAATGGGAAATGAAAGGCGTACCCCTGCGCCTCGAAATCGGACCGAGAGACCTGGAGAATAACGTTGCTGTGGCTGTCCGGAGAGATACGGGTGAAAAAGAACAGATTCCACTTCCCGAGATTGAAGCAGGTGTACGCTTAAAGTTCGAGGCAATCCAGAACAACCTTTATGAAAAAGCAAAATTCGGGCTCGAAAACCGTGTTTTTGATTGTACGGACCTTGATGAAGTCAAGGAAAAAATTCAGGAATGCGTCGCAACAATTCCCTGGTGCGGGAAAAAAGAATGCGGACTTGCTATGGAAGACAGAATCGGAGCAGGAATCCTTGGAATTCCCCTGGAGCAGAAAAAAGACAGAAAGGAAAAATGCCCCGTTTGCGGAGAAGAAACCGAAATCCGCGTATATGTGGCAAGGACATATTAACTGCAGGATACTTGACGTACTATAATGCCTTTGGACTGTGACAGGAGATATTGATCTGACAGTCCCGGCTTCTAATTTTTCTTTTTAGCGAAGTTACTCAACTGAGTTTTAGTTTTTAGTGAAGTTATTCAATTGATTTTGATTCATAGTTAAACTCAAAGCAATTGCCATACATTGAAATTCAAATTAAATAAAGTAAACTTAAGTTGAGTAAAAACAAATTATATTTGTTTGTGGATAAATATTAAATACTAAGTTGAAGAAATTTGATTGGATTTCGGGAAAGTTACCCCAAATTTATTAAAATTATAGCATTTACCGGAAAAGAAATAATTCAAGGTAAAATATTTACGGAACAAGACATTCTTAAAATTAACCTTGACTTTACCATAGAGGAAAAAACATGGCCTGGATCAAGCCGGAAATCACTGGAAAACCAAAAAAACCGATGTTTTTATGTGTGCTTTCCAATACTAAAACTGCACATATCCCAAAATTATCGGCAGCAGGAAAAACAGCTGAGCTTACGGACTATACGCCTGCAGGTGATGC
>DCFT01000019.1:0-2646 GCA_002319885.1 Bacteroidales bacterium UBA1797 | reverse complement strand
GCCCCGTTTCATTTTATTAACTCTGGCCTTATTGTAACTCCGGATGTCCCGTTCATTGACCTGAAAGCAAAACCTGGAGAAGACATTAGAGAGTCTGTTGCAGTCTGGGACGTACAGGATATCTATGAAAGAGCAAAACTCCTGGCAAAAAGGTTCCACAGCCACGCAGATCACGTAATTATCGGGGAAAGCATTCCCGGCGGCACAACTACGGCAATGGGAGTGCTAATGGCTCTTGGCTACAATGGAAATGTCAGCAGCAGTGCAGATGAAAATCCCCTCGAACTAAAGAAAAGGGTTGTTGAGGAAGGCATGAGAGCATCTGGCTTGACCTTTGGCTGCTTGAAAGATGATCCCATGAAGGCTATTGCCTGTATGGGAGATCCCATGATGCCGGCGGTTGTAGGGCTTGTCGAAGGACTACAGAACGCAGAAGTAAGTGTTGTCCTTGCGGGTGGGACTCAAATGGCAGCTGTTTTCGCCCTGGTCAAACACCTGGGCTTAAATACTGAAAAACTGGCAATAGCTACTACACGTTATGTAGTGGAAGATAACTCCGCAGATTTTATCGAACTTACGAGAAACCTTGGTGTGCCTGTGGTTTACGTTGCAGATCCCGGCTTTGGGAAATCTTCCATGAAAGGGCTTCACAGATATGAGACTGGCACGATAAAGGAAGGAGCAGGTGCCGGAGGTGCCATGTATCTTTCAGGCCTATATGGAATATCTCAGGATGATTTTAGAACTGAAGTAGAGAATGTCTGTAAGCTACTCAAAGCAGGACAAAAGTGAGCAGAAGCAGCTCCGGATTGAAGACAAGACAGAAAAAAAGAGAAATTAAGAGCCTTCAAGGCTCCATACACATCTCCGTAATCATACTTCCACAGCTTCGGCAGTAATAAAAGATATTGGAGCCCAGAACCTGTCGTTTCAATGAGGTCTTACATAAATCGCAAAATACAGAAAAGCCGGCTTTCCCCATGCTGACTCCTCATCCGTAGATCATTATCGAATCGAGTCGTACAGTTCCTATCTTTGTCCAATATCTGCATACAGGACAGTATTGAGTCTCGCCGTCTGGACTTACTTTCAGTTTAGCATCGCATTTTGGACACATTTTTAGACTTTTCACTAATGAACCCCCTACAAATATAGGTAAATGAATTTCGAACATGGCCTAAATAAGGCGTTTTAAACTAAACTGAATCACTGCTCAAAAATAGACCTGTCCGCCCATGCTGCACCAGTTTTACAACAGCTATTAAATATATTATTTCTAAAAGGATATAAGTTTAAGCTTCATAACGATCACTTTATATCCGATTAAACGGCAGAAGGGAGCCATCGGCAAAAAAAATAGAACAACGGATTAAAGAAAAAATGTAAATCCATACTAGAAGAAATGAAACTGTTTTTGCATAATATGGCTAAAACATATTAATAATTTTAAATTTGATAAAAACCGAATAAAAGATAAGCACTTATTTTTAAAAAAAAGGTCACAAGCGAAATATATAAATATGATTACCGCTTTAGGAATGTTCGCGACAGGGTCGAAATGAAGGTACATCCAATAATAGAGCCGCTTTAACTCAGTTGGTAGAGTGTCTGGCTGTTAACCAGAATGTCGTAGGTTCGAGCCCTGCAAGCGGCGTAATCTTTAGAATTCTTATGGCGCTATTTTTAGGATAAAACTCACACTCAAAAAGTTTATTATTGAAGCCCTCCTAACTACCGTAAAGCGCTATAACTGCTAGGGCCTGTAGCTCAGTCAGGTTAGAGCGCTCGGCTCATAACCGAGCGGTCACCGGTTCAAATCCGGTCAGGCCCATACACATGTTACCTGAAAAATATTTGCATAGGAAGATTTAGAGTTAATAAATAAAAAAGCGATTGTTTCATTAAAAACTATTCATCAGAATGCCGCTTTAACTCAGTTGGTAGAGTGTCTGGCTGTTAACCAGAATGTCGTAGGTTCGAGCCCTGCAAGCGGCGTAAAATCTTTCTCCGCGAAATATATTAGTGAGACCGAAGTAAAGTAATCAATATTTCTCCGCAAAATATATTAGTAAGTGAAGCAGATTAAATATAAGATATCATAGGAGAGTACTCCCCTTGATTAACGCAAAAAACCATATTGAGATTGAAAAAAGCAATTGTCTTTTTGTTGGGAATCAGAGTGTAGAACAGATGAAAGAATACTTTAATGGTAAGAGTATTCTTAGAAGCGTTAATCAGGAATACATTAGTAAATTGGGAGCGGGGGGGTTAATATAAAAAATGAAGATTTAATTAATAAGAGTAAAGATAAAAAAGATGTAATAGTACCTTTAGACGTTCCAAAAGCGATGCATGAAGCATACGTTAAAAATTACTTGGAAATTACACATAATAGTGATAGACTCATGCTTTTTGCCGGAGATCAGAAAGTTGAACACCTAAATGACGACTTTTACGGAGAGGGAGTCCCTGAGGACGATGCCGATCCGGAGCATCTTTTTAGAATAGCATCAAAAGCAAAAATAGGAGTTTTTGCAGCTCAGCTAGGGCTGATTGCACGCTACGGCATGGATTATAAAGACGTGCCCTATCTTGTGAAAGTAAATTCAAAGAGTAATATTGTAGAGACCTCTCAGGATGATCCTT
>DCFT01000081.1 GCA_002319885.1 Bacteroidales bacterium UBA1797 | reverse complement strand
GTTCAGTATCAAAACCATGATATACAAGAAAAGCTTTTATTCCCTTTTCTTCAAAAGACTTCTTTAAACCGGGTGTGCAAGTAATGATAAAATCAACATTTTTAAGCTTATTAAGAAGGACCCTATTAAAAGGCGCACAATGATAAGCAATAATCAATTTAACAGTCTTAATCTTATTTCTTATTTCGTTGAACCAGTCATCATTCAGGTAGCTCATATTCTCAATCCACAGGACATCTGGTCCAAAAGCTTTTACCTGAGCGAATAGTAAGTCACTTTCTTTATCAGATTTCAGCTTATTCTCCAACTTCCATTTGTGTTGTAAAAGAGTATCATTTGAAATCACACATTTTGTATCCAGCCCAAGTTTCCTGAAGTTTCTTGTATATGATGCAGCAAATTCAGTGGCTTCATCCATCAATAGATTAAGGTGATCTTCATATGTCAGCTCCTTAGTATGTGGGTTCTTCCGGTAGAAAGATTGCAGGTATCCCTGATACATTGAGCTGATACTAAATAACTTAAAGCTCATTCTACGATTTTAAAATTAATGATCAAAGGAGCAGTATTAATATTTATAATTGTTGCTGACTTACCCTTAGTGAATGTTCGTACCTGGTAACAATAAATACCATAATACAAGAGAGTACAGTATAACATATGACCTCTATTATTACATATATTTTTAAAAACTCAACAAAGCCCAGACTTTTAAAAAACAGCAGGGAAAGTATTGAAATGAAATAAAAAAACTGGTACATACTATAAGTTTTTATCTTTCGCATTGAAACAAAGATTGAGGTAAAGGTTGAAACAATGAAATTGAAAGCAAATGACCATACCATAATTTTGGAAATCTTCCCTGAAAATATCCAGGTATCACCAAAAATTATCCTGAATAAATATTCCCCAAATAATATTATTACTACTATTTCGATAACTGAAATCAGGCTAACTACCATAACAACAGGTCTCAGTTCGTTTAGAAAACTTTGCCGGTTATTAAATTTTTCCGAGACTTTCTGAAGCAGAACGCTTGAAAATGAAGCTGCAACCAGTGCTAACGGAATTGAAAGCAAAAGCTTTGTGAGATCAAAATAGCCGGCAGATTCAGATGAAAAAAATTTATTTATAAAGATTGGAGGTAACATATAACTGCAGGCGCTCATAAAAGCTGGGATAAGATTGAATTTTGGAAAATCTTTATACTTTTTAAACACATATTTCAACTTTGCCAGACTTACAAATCTGAATGTCAGGCCATTTTTTACAGTTTGAAATATTACGGTTATTACATTTACAGACTGACCGATTATATCACTATATATCAGGCCATTTGATCTTTTTATCAGAGCAAAGGTTACCTGTGATATTCCTTCTGAACTGCGTCGGAATAATTTATTTACTGAGACAGAATAGAATTTTCGCTTTCTGATGAGCCAATAGTTGATACACTGATATGAATTATAAAGAAATGCGCTTAAGGGAATAATATATAAAATACGAACTGGAAAGTTCGAGGGAAGATTAAGAAAAGCAATTAATTTCTTCCCCATTATCATGACTATTACAAAAAGAAGAAGATCAAAAATAAAACTTAAAAGAAGAGCAAGGCTAAGCACATTTGCAGATTCCTTATCGGTTTTAGGCAAAACTATGGCATCATCATATCTGAGAGAAGAGATAACTATAATTATGCCTACCAGACTCATATAGACTGAGTATATTCCAAATGATTCCGGTGAGAAAAACCGTCTCAGGAATGGTTGGAGGAGAATAGAGATCAACTGGGCGATAACGGTCCCAGAAATCAATATTGACGCACTTCGCAACAATTCAGAACGCAGCAGAATATTGGTAAATAATTTAAATTCGATTTTCTTCATTTATTCATTCCTTTCTTTTTTCAAAAGGAACTCTGGAGTCAACTGCTCTAGTGATAAGGTAGAAAACCAGGAGACTGAGAACGAAAACTGGTATCTGAAGGATTTTTATTTCCCTGTAAATGATTATTAATGTGATTATAAAAATGTTAATAAAAATAAGAAATATATTAACTTTTGCATGTGAGAAACCTGCCTGAACTATTCTTTGATAGACATGTTTACGATGGGCTTCACTTAATTTTTCTTTATTTCGCCATCTTCTGAACAATGTAAGAGTAGCATCGAACCAAAAAGGAGATGTAAGCATAATCCAGTTAAGAATAGAAAACTCCAGAGTATTATGAAAATATATTCCAAGGACAACAAGGATAAAACCTAGTTGAGTGCTTCCAACATCACCCATAAATATTTTTGCCTTAGGCCAGTTCCAGCAAAGAAAACCTGTTATGCATGATATCAACAAAATGGTTAGTAAATTCCATGACATTATGAATAGCACACAGGATATAGTAATTACTTCAACAGATGCAAAACCGTCGACTCCGTCCATAAAATTAAAAAGATTTATGAACCATACCATACCAACTATGGCAAGCGGGTAAATTAAGAAGTTATAATTAACGTTAAACCCTGGTATTATCAATGGCCGCAGACCATTTAAAAAATAGAAAGCCAAAATCGCAGCCAGAAAATGAGCAATTAACCTTATAAATGGAGTAAGTCCTCTCAGATCATCAGCCAGGCTGACAACAGCAATTATTATTCCGCTTAATAACGCATAATAGAGGTCACGTTCAATGATTCCTGTAAAATACAATAATGTAATTCCTGCATACCAGGTGAGTGTAATTGCAATCCCCCCTCCTTTTGGTATTGGTATGTCATGAAGACTACGTTCATTGGGAATATCGACTATTTTATTCCTTAGCGCATAATTTCTGATAAAATATGTAAGGATATAAGAAATGAAACCGAGTGCCAATATTCCGGCTGACAATAAAGCAATTTTCAATTATTTACTTTTTAAAGGTATCTGTATCTTACACAGATGTATTTATTTGACTAATTTATCTGATTCCTTATTCTCCAGATAGGATGTGATCATTTTTCTGAGGCCTTCTTCAACAGTATAAGGAGGTGTGAAATTCAGGATTTCCTTTGTTTTTGTATTATCAAGATAGAAAGAGCCATATAGCTGATCAGCGGCATTGATTTTAAGTAGTCTTGCAAAACCTAATAGTATATCCGGAACTTTTAGCAATACAATTTTCCGGTTAAGAAATTCAGACAGATATTTTACCAGTTCAGTGGTTGATAAACCGCAATCATCCATAGCAATAAAAGTACCCGAAGCTCTGATTTTAATGATCCTGTCGATATAACCAATTAAGTTTTCAATATAGGTATAATGTCGGTTATTAGTGACTTTATCAAAAGGCAGCATTGGAATTATTTCGATGAGATTGATCAGTTTAAGCATGTTTGCCTTAACCCCCGGACCGTATACGATAGGTGTCCTGATTATAGATACCGTGAAATCATTATTCTCCAGATTTCTTAAAGCAATTTCTGCTTCATATTTACTCTTTCCGTAACTATCATCTGGAAAACAATAAGAGTCTTCCTTCCATTGATTGGAGCCGGGATTAAATTTCCCATAGACTTTGACAGTACTTAAAAAAATGAAATGTTTTACACCGGAGTTCTTAGATTGTTCTGCAACACTTATTGCGAGATCCCGGTTAACCTGAAAGTATTCCTGATCTGAAATTCTATCAAAATGATGAACTATGGCTGCCAGATGAAGGACAACATCAACCTCACTAAAATCAATTTCTTCGGGATTTACATCAAATAAAGAAATCTCACGAATTTCTTTATTTTCAGAGAATTTCAAAAAGTTTGTGCCGATAAAACTATTGGCTCCTGTAATAAGAATTCTATTCATTCGTTAGCTCTTTTGTTTCAAGGTGTGCAGTATCTCTTTTATGAATAGAATGAATGAAGAAAGGAAGTATTGAAAAGAAGCCCATTATTGGAGGATCGAACGGACTTCCGCCGCTAAAGAAGCTGAAGAAGAAAGTAATTGAGAAGAAAATAAATAACAGAGGATACTCTTTAATATATTTCAAATAATAATAGAAAACTTTGTAAATAAAGAAACAGTAAATCAATAGCCCAATTATGCCAGAGTATAAAAATATGGATATGAATGGATTATGAGGCCAGTCGCTTAGAGTTTTGTCTTTCAGAAAGTAATATCCATACCAGTTAAGAAAATTGAATCCTCCACCGAAAATTTTTTGACGCCAATTATATTCCTTAGAATATACCTGTAGTGCAAATTCCCATCTTAAAACCCGATCATCAAAAAAAGGATTAGATGTTGTATCTAAAACGATATTTGCTTTATACGCATGATAAATAGTATCCTCATTTACAATACTCGAGGCCCATCGTCGAATTGGATCGCCATCCTTGGCATAAATGGCTGAAGATAATAGAAGTGAAAAAGGATATGATATGCTACATTCATTAACGTATCCATTTTGGTATTTCATAAAAGCCAAGTCAGTCATTTGTTGTTTATGATTATCAGAGTGCCTTGCTTTATCTAATAAATCATTCATTAACTTTTCCCCAAAATATGAACCATATTTATATATAGGGATTTGGCTTACATCTTCATTATATTCTATTTGGCTGCAAGTCATTTGTTTATTAATTTCATTTTTAATTATTGTAACAGACAGCGAATCAGTTTTTGTACAGGTTTTTTCAAATTGCGGATATGCAAAAATCACATATCCTTTTAGTTTTGAAAAATCTTTTACTCCCTTTTTTATAAAGCTTAAATAAATAGGAATATTGCCTGCTATACATCCAAAGTTAATTTCCAGCTTTTTCCAAATCCCTTTTTCTTTTAAGTCATAATTAGAGGTTGGTTTTCCAAATACTATATTTTTAGTAATATAATCGGTGCCGACACCTAATCTAACAATATCACCATCAAAATTGTCAGACACAAAACAATACACAGAAGCCATAAATAGATCACCCTCATTTCCCTTAAAATCTACTAATAAAGAATATCCGTCACAATAATTTTTACCTGGAGATGCGTTACAGGTACTGTCTAATAAATACCCTAATGCTCCTTTAGGTACAATTTGAACATTTTCTCCAGTTAAGGGGTAACTAATTTTATGAATTCTACTTCCCCATCCACTTCCAGGGTATTTAGGATCAAAACCATTTGTCCAAATTTTATCATCAATTTCTTTAAGCGTCAGGTGTTTGTCAATTGCAGATAGGCATCTATAAATATTAACTGAAATTCTTAAACGTGCATTGCTGTATTCTTTAGCACCTAAAACTTTCAAAGTATTATATTTAAAACCATATGGTGTTTTTGGAAAGACAAGTACAAGTAAGGTGATTAATGCAATAAATGATATAATAAAAATTTTGCTTTTTGCAATTAATCTTTTAAAAAATAAGTTTGACATCAAAGGTGAGAAGAATAACATAAAGATTAGGATCAAAAAAATAAATGTAAATGACAATAATCCACGTCTTGAGCCAGATAAAATAATATCGAATGAAAAGATAATGAGTAATAAATTATATAGAAGTATCAGAAATTTAGATTTGGTTTTAATCAAAACGTAAAACAAACCGAATATTCCAAAGAAAACTGGCAACAGAGCGAAGTTATAATCAATTGAATTAAAGTATTTTACGAGAGGATCTTCTAATTGATTAATACGTGGAATATCCAGCAATTCATAAACATCAAAAATGCCTAAAAGTCCAAAAATAGCTACGATTATGGCAAAAATAATATTAAAATAGACAAGATTTATTTTAAAGAATTCTAAATTTGATTTACTCTTAACAAACAATGATAAAATAATAAATATTGACAGCAAGATAAATGTATTTACCACATCTTTAAACACGAGAAGGTAGATCTTATTTGATAGTAAAAAAGCAAGTATCAGTATAAATGCCAAAACGAATATCAAATAAGAGACTTTTCCAAATTCTAAAAGTGTATATGATATTTTTTTTCTATATCTGACCAACGCATAAGATATAACACTAAAATATACCAATAAAAACAAAAATTTCAGAGCAGGTATAGCTGTTCTGAATAAATACAAAAGAGTTGCCAAGTTTATTAGGCAAATCTCCAATTTATAACTCGCTCTCAAGTTCAAGCTGGGAATTTTCAACTAACCCTAGTTATTTAATGAAAGTTAAAGAAAAGAAATCAAAAATTGGCATTTCAGACTGAAATCATATTTGGATATTCATCATTAATTCTGGATTACCTGTATGATTTGTTTTTTGCTTAATAGGTTAATAAAAAACATGACTAATCCTTAGTATCACTCTTTCCAAGTCTTCTTCACTCATGTTAGATCCTGAGGGAAGGCACAGTCCTTTTTCAAATAATTTCTCCGATACATCATTTACATAACAAGGACATTTTTTAAATACAGGTTGAAGATGCATAGGTTTCCATAATGGTCTGGATTCAATATTATCCTTTTCCAGATATTTTCTTATATCGTC
>DCFT01000048.1 GCA_002319885.1 Bacteroidales bacterium UBA1797 | reverse complement strand
ATACCGATATTCAAAAACCGGCTTTATTGCCGGTTCTTTATACTTAATTACTGAATTCAGAATGATTAATAACCCCACTTTTTCATTGCAGCAAGGTCGTCTTTAACGCAATCCATCGGGCTTTCGTTCTGATAAGCTTCCTGTTCGATGATCAATAACCATGATCCGTTTTTTATAGCGAGTGCCACAACATCTTTAACATTGAGAACACCTTTCCCAAGAATTGTGCTATCGTGGCTGTTATTGCTGTTCTTCTCTTTCAATACATCTTTAACATGCAGGGAGGGGAATCTTCCGGGATATTTCTTTATAATATCCATTGGGTTAGTGCCCGCTGCATTATACAGATTGGCAATATCAAATTGCTGAATGGTTAATTTCGGATCTGCATACTTCATAATGATATCATACAATTTCATGTTATGCAACATAGTATCTCCTTCGAAATCATCGTGATATCCAAATTTCATTCCATGTTTCTGGCAAAGCTCACCACTTTTGTTCCAGAGATCAATAACTTTTAAAAGTGTGTCATAATCCTTTTGGGCATTTTCGTCCAATTCAGGAGTTAATACAAATTTCTGCCCCATAAAAGCGGCATCCTCCACTGTTTGTTTCCATGTATCCGTGAAGTCTTTTTTTGAAGCATCCCATGCCTGCATACCGAAATCAACATGACCGCTGTACATCTTCAGATCAAGATCTCCAAGTATTTTTTTAAATTCTGAAGGAGTAAACCCGTAAAATTTTCCATCTGAATACCCGGCATGTTCAACAATCTTATAGCCCATATCGGCTAATTTCTTCAGCGATCCTTTTGGATCACTTTTCATATCATCGCGTACAGAATATAACTGCAATCCAACCATTTCCTTATTCGTATCTGAAGCAAAAACTGATCGTGGAAGAATTGCCGTGCCAAGAGCTGCCATGGCACCTGATTTTAAAAATGTCCGTCTTGAAGTTTTCATCAGTGTGAATTATTAGTATTAAATAATTTGTAACTTTTTTTTAAGATTAATTACTTATAAAGTTATACAATCATGCAGATAAAACAAACAAATACATATAATCGCAATCTGATGATCTATTAATAAGATATATTTCTCAGACCAGAGTTTATTTTCTCCGCAATCCGCGTCCTGAATAATGCATTAAGGTCTGCTGTATTCAGTGTTTGAGAAGGATCGAATATATCAGATGACATATAGTCTAAGACTGCAGCATAGAACTGCCGTCCCTCAGGCTTATTCTGTATAGCTTTAAGGTCAGACATACACACAAGTAATTTCCCGTTCCCTATCTTAAATTCAAAGATAAGTCCCAGTTTATGATTCCTTTCAATATTATCAACCACCTGTACCATAGGCCGATAATCTTTAGGTGCATTATCGAGTATAAAAGGACGGCTGTTTTTAATAATCGCCCACCACTGCCAGTTAGTATGAAATTCTGAAGGGAAATCATTGAATAAGGGTAGCCTGGGGTCAGTGAGAATCGATAAAGTTCCCGGAGAAACAGGTTTATTATTTGCTTCTGAAATGCTTTTAAACATCCTGAAATTCCAGTAATCGGGTGTAAACAATCCTCCAACAGAAAGATCCTTTATATCATTAAAATCAGGTAAATACAATACTTTACCACCATCGGCAAGTTTTGAAAGAGTAACTTTATCCAGCTTCTTTGAAACAAGGATGTTATCGGGTACTTTTATATCGAGGTTGGGGGGATAAACCCAGATAGAGTAGGAATTTTCATACTTTGTCCCTTCCAGGATAATTGACAAAGTAAGTTTTTCAGCTTTGGGAAATCTTAAAAGGTCAAAATTAAGAGATCCGATATTTGTAATAGCGCCCTGTAAAATATCAACTTTCTTAGCACCTGTGAGTACTAAGTCACCTCTTCCATTTTTAAGTTGCCAAATTACAGGTTGTGCCTTCAAGGAAATATCGGAATAGTTTGCTACCTGAATTTTTCCACTGAATTGTTCATTATTTGTCCAGCAGTATTTATCCATGATAACTAGCGGAACTACCCTGTTACAAAAATGACTGAATTCCTCAGGCGTTATAATTCCTTTACTATCCATAAATGCATCGAGAAGCCCCACTAAAGCAGTTCCCTGTCCGGGGAAATCCTGAAGATCAAGCAGGTGAAAACCTCCAAATCCCGGGGTTCTGATTGCCATTTCAATATCAGCTTTATAACAGATTGCGCTGGCTGCCCCCGATGCCCTGAAAAAGTCAGCAGCCTGGTCACTCAGGTTGTTTTCCTTTAACCGTTCCCTGAAAATCTCAAGATTCCATGGTTTCATCACGCCAGTATACTTTGCAATCTCAGTATAATTGGGATAAATCTGATACTGACCGATTTCAGTGCCGACAGCCGGAACAGTGCATTTTGCAATTGCTTTCGAATAGTTCAGATTTGTTGAGGGATACCTCCCATTAATATAACCTCCTTCGTTTGCATCGGCAAAAGAGAATGATCCACGGATATGTGTACTGTAAGTGGTATCTTTATCGGCTCCTACACGACAGGCAGGATAGTAATCCTCTCCTTCAGCCTGACCCATCGTCCCTAAATAATTATTTGATCCATAGGCCATTAAATGGCGATTATCAAGAGTTTTAAAATGACTTAATAATTCTTTCATTACATCAAAATCACCCGAAAGTTCATTCCCCAGCGCAAACATTACAAACGATGCATGATTTCCATAAGTGTCAAGAATATGGTCGCCTTCCATGAGCAGGAATGAATTTAAAGCGGAATTTCTGTTCTTACTGAAACTTCCCCAGAAAGGCAGCTCGGGTTGAAGATATATTCCTTCAATATCTGCTGCTTCAAATGCAGCAAGCGGTGGTGTCCATGAATGAAACCGGTAAAAATTTATATTGTATGATTTGGCTATCCTGAAAATCTTTTGCCAGCTTTCTATATCCATTGGGGGATGACCTGTCAGAGGAAAAACACACGCATCGTGTTTTCCGCGAAGAAATGTCCTGGTTCCATTAATTGTAAACTGAGTACCCTGGGCAGAAAATTTACGCATACCAAAGTCCAGAGCTGTATTGTCCAATACCTTTTTACCCTTAAGAACGACTTCAAGCTTATATAAGACAGGATTAAATTCACTCCAAAACTGTGTTTTGTTTCCCATACCGTAAGTAAGAGTAACTATATTATCGCCTTTCTTAATAATAACCGGAAACGATTTTGAAGGTACATTATGTTTTATATCCGTATTCCATGCGTCAGCTTTCAGCAACAGTCTGGCCTTTTCCTCTTTTCCCGAAGGATTTGCGATCCTTACCATAACAGTTACTTTATTCAGTACTATATCGGGGTACACCTGAACAGACTCAATATGTACAGGATTATAGGCTTCGAGACAAAATTTACCTATGATCCCATTCCAGTTACCCTGGGTGTGCTCAGTCCAGGCATGAGAACCTGTTACCCCCTCCGGTACAGCGCTATTATCATTATTTACCAGAATTGTTAAAATATGTCTTCCGGGAGACAGGTAGTTTGTGAGGTTATAGTATTGTGCTGTAAGTATATCACTGTTGCTTCCTGCCAGATTATTGTCAACCCATACCTGGGTTGGTTTGGTTCTCTCCATCATTAACCTTATATATTGCCCCTTCCAGTTATCCGGAATAGAGATAACTTTTTGGTACCATGCAGATCCTGCATACATCAACTCACGTGAAAGCCGCATTGTCTCCTGCCTGTTCGTATTTGGAATTCCTTTTTTATTTTCATCAAGGGTTCCGGGCAATTTCACTGAATCGGTAAGATTCGTATTGTACCATTTATCAACTATTCCTACCCTGGCTGTATCTAAAGAAAATTTCCATGATCCGTTAAGATATACAGTATCATGAATGGGGACTAATGATCCTTTGTTGCAGGACACGACTGAGAATACCAGGGCTATTAAAAAATACTTAAATTTATGATGCATGGATGTTTCTTTTGAAATTAAATATAAGAATCTATTTCCATTCATTCGTACATATTGTTGATATCTGTTGAGGATAACTCAACCATTAATGTACTAATCTTTCTAATCACTTCTTTTAAACATTTTTCCCCTTTTGCCGGGTTTGCTTTACCTGGATTACCAATGCCGGTATCAATCGTTACCTCCGACCATTTCCTTTCAGCCCAGGCCCAGCTTTCGTTTAACGTTTTAATCCTGAATTTCTTTGCCAGACCCTCCCCGGCTTCATCTAAAGTCAAAACCAGTTCAGGAACTATATATTGCATAATACTTGTTTCCATTTCGTCAGCATGTCCGCCTCCATTTTCAAAAAAATCTGAATTTGCAAAAGACTGATACCAGTTACAGGTACAAATGAACATTTTAGGATATTTTGCCCCGAGTTCTCTGATCATTGGTTTAAAATCATTACCCCCATGGCCGTTCAGGATCAAAAACTTATAAATTTCATGCCTGTTAAGAACATCAGTTATATCATTTATTATTGCAAATTGAGTACTGGGATTCAGATTAATATCTAACTTAATATCAAGCTGACCTGTATTTACGCCAAACGGAATAGTTGGAAGAACAACTACCCTGGAGCCTTTGTTCCATGCTACCTC
>DCFT01000199.1 GCA_002319885.1 Bacteroidales bacterium UBA1797 | reverse complement strand
CAACTGGTAAATCGATGGGTGAAAAACTGGGTGTAAACAGTCAGACACTCCTGATTGTCAAGGGTGACCAGAAGATCAATATTACAAATGAAGGTTTTCTTTATGCTGTTTCTCAACCACAAAAATTCACTGAGGTTATGAAATCGAAGATAGATCCTCTGATAAAATAATATTCAATCGTTGTAGAGACAGGTCTGAGACCTGTCTCTACGGCGTTTGTATAACAATTCCAAAATTCCTCTTATGGATTTTCTTACAAATCTTCTTGATAATACTTCCATGCCATGGCTTACAGCCTTAATACTTGGCTTAATGACATCTATCAGTCCATGTCCGTTGGCAACGAACATTACTGCGATCGGATTCATAAGCAAGGATATTGAGAACCGCAACAGAGTATTTTTCAATGGATTGTTTTATACTCTTGGAAGAGCAATAACCTATACTCTGATTCCATTGATTATATATTTTGGTGCTGACCAGTTTAAATTCTCGGGATTTTTCCAGCGTTACGGTGAGAAAATCATTGGACCGTTGTTATTGTTAATCGGAATCTTCATGCTCGATATCATCAGGATAAATTTCCCCGGTTTTGGCAAACTCTCGGAAAAGATGGAAAAGAGAATGACATGGAGGTATATTGATGCAGTATTAATTGGGATAGTATTTGCTCTTGCTTTTTGTCCCTACAGCGGAGTTTTGTATTTCGGTATGCTTGTTCCATTAACCATATCAAGTGCCTCTGGATTATATCTGCCTGTTATTTTTGCCATCGCAACAGGGATTCCAGTAATCATTATTTCATGGGTTCTGGCTTACACTGTTTCAGGAATCGGCGTGGTTTATAATAAAATTAAAATATTTGAACTCTGGTTCAGAAGAGTAATTGCAGTAGTCTTTATCATTGTTGGCATTTATTACATTTTCAGAATTTACTTATAAAAAAATTTGCAAAATTATTTCGTAGTATGACGAAATATTAACTTTTATTAAATGAAAAATATTAAAACAAATATCTGGTTACCTGTTGCATTATTACCTATATGGTACGCTATTTATCATAACCTTCAACCAGTAACCAATTGGTTGATAGATACGGTTTTCGGAATGACAAAAGGGGCACATCTCACTGAAGCGCTACGTTTCTTTGTTTTTGAATTCCCCAAGGTCATGATGTTGCTAACTCTCATTATTTTCTGGGTAGGTATTATCAGGACATATTTCACTCCTGAAAGAACCCGTAAAGCACTTGAAGGGAAAAAGACCCTCACAGGTAATGTAATGGCAGCATCATTAGGAATCGTTACACCATTCTGTTCATGTTCAGCTATCCCGTTATTTCTTGGATTTGTAGAAGCCGGAGTCCCACTGGGAGTCACATTTTCATTTCTTATTTCATCTCCCATGATAAATGAAGTGGCCGTTGTTCTTCTGTATGGAATGTTCGGATGGAAAGTAGCTGCGATATATGTGGGAACAGGTCTGGCAATTGCAATTATTGCCGGTTGGGTAATTGGTTTGCTGAAGCTTGAAAAATGGGTGGAACCCTGGGTGAATGAGACACATCTGGGTTATAATGGAGAGGAAGAAGAAAAAATAACATTCGGGAGCAGAGTCAGTCTTGGTTATGATGCAATAAAGGATATTGTTGGCAAGGTATGGATCTATGTAGCTTTAGGTATTGCAGTCGGAGCAGGTGCACATGGTTATGTTCCCGAAGATTTTATGGCAGCACTCATGGGCAAGTCTGCATGGTATTCAGTCCCATTATCAATTTTAATTGGTATTCCTCTTTATTCGAATGCTGCTGGTATCCTACCAATTGTATCAGTACTTATTGAAAAGGGAGCATCATTGGGAACTGCTCTTGCTTTCATGATGGCAGTAATAGGCTTATCTCTTCCCGAAATGATAATCCTGCGTAAAGTATTGAAGCTCCCGCTGATTTTCACATTTATCGGTGTAGTAGGATTCGGAATAATGATCGTAGGATATTTATTCAATATGATTTTTTAAATAACTCATAATATGGAAACTAAAAGATTGACAGTCGTTTCATGTTCTGGTGCGAGTAATACAGGAAAATATTCAGATGTAGTTGCGAGACAATTAATGCAATCCGGAGAAGCAAAAATGCTTTGCCTTGCCCGTTTCTCTATCGATAAGCAGTTCGCAGAGAAATCAAAAATCGAAATAGACAAACTTGTTGTATTAGATGGATGTCCGATAAATTGTGCTGAACTAATTATGAAACAGGCAGAAATTACTGATTTCTTACATCTGAATACAACAGATTTCGACATAAAAAAAGGTGTAACTCCTGTTACTGATGAGAAAATTAATGAAATTACCGATCATATAAAAAGGTTGTAACAATGGATAATCTCAGGGGAAAAGCAATTGAAATCAAATCCATTTTAAATCTCGGATCATCGTTGGTTGGAGTTAAATTTATCTGGCAAACTGCACCAATGCCTCTCGGAGCAAAAGCACTTTCAGGACACCGCTATTGCCAGGCATTGATGAAAGCAAGACATGGTGAAAAAGTGACTCTGGATGCCAAGGGAATTGCCTGTCCAGCTGCCGCAGCTGCTTTTGGATTTAAGGTATTACCTGAAGGATTAAAATCAGGGAAAGGACTTATGGGTTTCGGAATTACAAAAGAGGAAGTTACCGGAAAAACCATGTTCGAAGGAATGACCACATTACCCCAAGGTGAACTTAAAGCCATGTATCTTTTCCCATTGGAACTGTCTGAAATAGAACCCGATATTGTAATAGCAGAAGATGAAACCGAAAAACTCATGTGGATTGCTTTGGCACAACTAAATGCACAAGCTGGTAAACGTGTAACCAGCTCAACAGCCATTTTACAGGCGACCTGTGTGGATGCAACACTCATTCCCTATATTGAACAAAAACTTAACCTTAGCTTCGGGTGCTATGGTTGCCGGGATGCAACCGATATTGGAAATAATGAAACTGTGTTAGGTTTCCCTTTTAAAGATTTCCATCAGAGTTATGACTCCCTTATACATCTTAATATAAAAGCCATTCCTAACTCACGAGGGAAAAATGCTTACACTATGTTAAGGAAGAAAGACGCTGAAAAAATTTCTGCAACGGATCCGTTTAAAAACTGATACTATGGACCAATTTAAATATCTCGATTCTAAAACTATTGAACTTGCAGGTATTGCAGCTTCAATAGCAGGCGGCTGCAAACCCTGTCTTGATTATCATTTCAAAAAAGCTCTTGAAATTGGATGTACTGCCGGAGAAACAGCGGAAGCAATTGAACTTGGGAAAATGATAAAACAGAGACCGATAAAAGACATTTATAAACAGGCTGAAAAACTTATCGGAAACAACATCACATAGGGTAATCAATGTCTGAACCTAAACCTAAACAATATGAAACGCAGTAACCTCCTTATTCTGATCCTTTCAGTAATTGTAATGCTGATTATTGTTACAATAACAGGCGCACGGAATGAGAGTAAAAAAGATCATCTTATAAGTCGTGACCTTGTTACTCAATCGGGTGTTTGTCCTCCTTTTAATCTTTATGATGAAAATGGGTTCCTCATTAACCCGGTAAATAATATTAATGCCGACAAACCTTTTTCACCTAAACAAACCTGCGGTAAATGCCATGATTATGCAAAGATCACTCAGGGGTTTCATTTTCAGCAGGGGAAGGATGAAAAGGCAATTGGAACCTTTGCCGATCGTTATCAATGGGTATCTACTCCCGGGAATTACGGGGGTAACTGGTGTTCTCCGGCACCCCTTTATAATTATCTTTCAAAGAAGTCCAACAATTCGGCCAAAGAGATGGATATGACTTCATTTACCTTCATCACCAATGGTTGTGCTACTTGCCATCCCGGTGGTGGACCTCTTGAATATGACAGGGAAGGTTTTCGTTATGACAAGTTCATGGATTCAGTCAAATACACCGCAGGAGGAATAAATAATTTTGACGGTGACTATTATCAGGCACACTGGAACCGCTCGGGGGTTATTGAAGCTGATTGTAATTTGTGTCACCTTCCGGAATATGACTATAAAGGCAGGAATTCACAGATGGCAAACTACAATTTCCGTTGGCTTGCAACAGCTGGTTCTGGTCTTGCAAAGGTTGAAGGTTCTGTTAAGGACACAATTGATATTAAGGTTACATACGATCTCACAAAATTTACTCCAGATGGTAAAATATCAATGCACCTTGTCAGAGAACCAAGAAATGAAACATGTCTGAACTGCCATTCAAAACCTCAATGGAAAAAGCGCGGAGCTTCATTCACCGAATTTACAGATGTTCATATCGCTAAAGGAATGAAATGTGTCGATTGTCATGTAGCTGGATCAATGGCAACTGACAGCAGGATTAAAGGAAAGGAAGTTCATCAGTTTGGCAAAGGAGATGATCCGTCAGGCAATGTCCGTAATGATCTGGATAATACCATGCGTGCATGCACAGACTGCCATCTTACAGGTTACCTTAATGCTCCGATTGCTAAACACACATGGCTGCCAGATCTGCATCTCGATAAACTTGCATGTCAGACTTGTCATATACCTGAACGCAAGGTAAAATCAGCGCTGGTGCAGGTTAGTGATATCTATAATCCGGGAACGAAAATTTCGCCACCGGCAAAATATGTCTGGACGTTTTACGATCAGAATATGAATTACTGGAACCATTATGGTGAACTTGCTATGTTCACAGCAAAGGATCAGCCATCCGACCTCTTTGTACCACAGTATGCAAAGTATAATGGGAAAATATTTCCTGTTAATTCCGTTCACAGCGCATGGCCAGCCATCTTCAGTGAGGGTAAAAAGGGTTTGGATCAGCCTAAAATGAAGGATATTTATACTATGTGGACAACACATAGAAAAGACAAAACAAAATATCCTGAACTCGACAAGATAAAGGATGATAACTCAGACACCATTCCGGAAGTTAATAATGCCGAAGAAATTAATGCTTTTATTAGTTCAGTTACAGCTTATCTGAATGATGCAGGGTACGATTTAAAAAGCAGGAAAGTAGTCTGGGTGAATGACGATCGGATGTACCTGAATGGAAAAGATTTTAAGATGCTTGAAAAGGAGACATATGAATCATCTCCCTATGCTTCGGTTTATAAATATAGTCATGATGTATTTCCTGCGAAAGCCGGTTTAGGAGCTAAAGGTTGCACAGATTGTCATTCACTTTCATCAGATATATTCTATGCACAAACTGTGAAATATCCTTTTAGCAATTACGGAAAACCTGTTTATGAGCCTCAATATAAAAAGTTGGGAATAGGGGCATTCTTTGTATGGCTCTCAGCAGTAAGGGAGCAATGGATCAAGACCATTGAATATCCGACTATATTGTTCCTCTTATTAATAATCTTAGTGTCAATTGTTTTTTACGTTAACAAAACAAAGAATTATTTTACTTTTTCACCAAAATACTTATATGTAGTTTATGGTATACTGACAATCGGATTTGCAATGATTTACCTGAAACCTGACCTGAATTCCTATATTTTACCTGAGCGCATATGGTTTGATAAGAACCATTTCATTATATCAATGGTGGCATTATTTGCAGGAATTTATACCTGGTTCCGCATGAAAACAGTTGATCAGCCTGAATCCATTTTAACCAGACTGCAATTAATATTTATAACCATTTCGATTGTCTCCGGACTATTGATGATGATTAAATTTGAAGCGATATTTCCTTTGGTAAGAATCGCGTATACTCTCTTTGATCTAAGTATTGTTTTTATTAGTGTACTTTCTATTATCTTCTTTATTAGGGATCAGTTTGAAACGAATTTATATAAACCTAATCATGGAAAAGAAAAAATTTGAGATTCCGGCATGGGCATTTGAATTTCACGGACATAATTGTCCGTTTATGCCCATTGGTTATCGTATGGGCACATTGGCTTTACAAAAGATGGGTGTTGAACGCTGCAAAGACCACGAGATGCATGTGTTCTCCGAAATGGGCATTGGTCATCCACAAACTTGCATGCAAGACGGGCTTATGGCTTCCACGGGAGCAACTTTTGGTAAAAGTATGATTGACAGGTTATATTATGGAAAAATAGCTGCTACTTTTTGGTATCCTGGGAAAGTTGCTGTACGAATTGCTCTTAAAAATGAATTTTCAGATGCATTGGCTCCACATGAATTTTTTGTTTACCGTAAGAAGGGAATCGAACCGTCTCACATTCCGATTGAGGTTTGTAACAGTATTATTGATATGGTCTTGTTTGCTTCAGATGAAGAGCTATTTAACATTAGTTTACTACCTGATTTTCAATTCAAGCCACCTAAAGGTTCATTTAATAAAGGGAAATGTGAAACATGCGGAGAGTATGTATTTGAAAGGTATCTGCATCGTAAAGACGGTAAAAATATATGTATCCCGTGTTCAGGATACAATGCCGATGAGAAATCGTTTTATATTCCTCAAAAATGAAAGAATTACGTAAATAAAATATCTGAATTCACTTGACTAAATTTAAAAATTATGAGAAAGTACAACATCAAAAACATTTCTGTTAATTTATTTTTCATTACAACTTTTCTTCTATCCGCATGTGGTCAGAATTCCAGACAGGAGGGAAAATTTAAAACTCCAAGTCAGGTTTCAACGGATATCAAGGATTCAGAAAAAAAGTATAAAGTAACTTTTATTGAGTTGGGTTCTGTCAGGTGTATCCCTTGTCGCCAAATGCAATCTGTCATGAAATCGATTGAGGCCAAATATGGTAAAGAAGTTAAAATTGACTTTTATGATGTATGGACTGATGCTGGCAAGCCTTATGGTGAAAAATACGGTATTGAAGCAATCCCGACTCAGGTTTTTCTCGATGAAACAGGAAAGGAATATTACAGGCACGAAGGATTCTTTCCGGAGGAAGAGTTGGTTAAAGTGTTACAGCAGAAAGGAGTAAAACCGATTTAAATGAGTAGCCTTTTTGATAATTATGGCTTCGTAAGCAGTGGAATATTAAATGTTTCACCCCGTGAAGCATATGAATTATGCGGAAAAGGAGCTGTAATAGTTGATGTTCGAGAGGAATACTTAAATAATTTTAAAATTTTTGATGTGCCGGAAACCCTGTTTTTTCCAATAAGCAAACTAGTGCAGAAATTATCAGAATTGCCATATGATAAATATCTCATATTTGCTGATACTGTCGGATTAAGAAGTAAAGAAGCAGTAGTACTTCTTAAAGATAAAGGATTTATAAAAATTGCTAATATGGCAGGTGGAATTGTTGACTGGGAGCGTGACGGATTACCACTTAAAACAAATATTGAAGAAAGGTTATCGGGTTCCTGTATGTGTCAGTTGAAGCCAAGGGAAGGCAAGAAAAACGGAACTGTTCCCTGCCCTCCGATTCAGGAAAATAAAAAGTGTTGTTAATGTTTAACCCAAAATCATATCATAATGAAAAAGTCAATTGGTTTTATCGGTGGCGGGCGAGTGACAAGAATTCTTCTTCAGGCATTTAAAAACAAAAATGCTAAATTCAGTAAAATTGTCGTTACTGACACGAACGCGGATGTCTCAGGTAATCTGAAAAAATCATTCCCTGATATTCAGGTTGATAATGCATCCGTTGCAGCCCGGCAGGATATTGTTTTTATTTCTCTGCATCCTCCTGTTGTAATGGATACTCTTGAGCTTATAAAAGACAGCATTAACAGCAATACCATTGTGATATCGCTTGCTCCTAAAATCACCATTACAAAAATATTATCAAAACTGAATCAGGTTAAAAACATTGCCCGTTTAATTCCAAATGCTACATCATTCATAAATGAAGGTTATAATCCTGTATGTTTCTCATCTGATTTTACCAGGAATGAAAAGCAACAGGTTCTCGATCTGCTACGATTTATGGGTAATACATTTGAAGTACCTGAAGAAAAACTTGAAAGCTACGCAATCATGTCAGCTATGCTGCCGACATATTTCTGGTTCCAATGGAAGGAGTTGATGAAGATCGGGCAAAAAATTGGTCTCTCCGATAAAGAAAGCAAGGATTCAATAAACGACACATTAATTGCGTCATTAAAACTGATGTTCAAATCGGGGTTGACTCCTCAGGAGGTAATGGATCTAATTCCGGTAAAACCAATAGGAGAGCATGAAGCACAGATCACTGAGATTTACAATACTAAGTTGATCGGGTTGTTTGAAAAGATAAAACCCTGAAAAACAGAGCTATTGTAAATAAGATCTTCCTTTAATTAAAATAATATGTAAAAGATTTGTGAATTAAAAAGAAGACTGTATCTTTGTAAGTAATTACTTACATACAAACATGACACGCAAAACAACTGATATAAGACAAGAGGAAATAAAACAGGCTGTCCTTGATATTATATATACCGATGGTTTGAAAAACCTCTCTACTCATAATCTGGCAAAACGGATTGGCATGAGTGAGGGTTCTATATTTCGCCACTTCCCGACAAAACAGGATATCATACTTTCCATCATTAATGATGTTCAAAATGACTTTATAGGTCAATTGCGTAATGTTTCGAACACTGAAGGAGATCCTGAAACCCGTTTGAAAAACTTTATCTGTGCCACAATTGAATATCTCACAGCAAATAAAGGAATTACTATGCTCCTATTTTCTGAAGCATCTCACAATAACGATGCAGCACTAAAAAGCCAGCTACAGAAGATATTCAATAGCCAGAAAGAGCTTGTAAGCAAAATTATTCTTGATGGGATTAATGCCGGAACATGGGACAATCAGATCCCGGTTGATAACCTCGCTATGCTTTATATGGGCATTCCCGTTTCCCTTAACATCGAATTGATTCTCAGCGGGGGTGAGTTTCATACTGATAATTATTGCACCAGAATGATGCAATTAATGCTTAAAATCCTGAAGAAATAATTTTTTTCACCTTTAACAATGTAAGTACTTACTTAATTTATATGAATAAAACTCTTTCCATAATCATTCTGCTCCTTGGTTTTATAAAAGTTAACGGCCAGTCTGACAACTCCAAAGTAAAATTTGATCTGTCTGTGCGTTACCGGTTTGAATTGTGGAATGGTATGAATGCCAAAAATTATGGAGATGATAGTCCATCAGCTATTGGAAAACTCAATGACAAAATCCTTTATCAACGGGTCATTACAGGTCTGACTTTAAAGCCGGTTAACAAATTAACTATAGCATTTCAT
This sequence comes from Bacteroidales bacterium UBA1797, assembly GCA_002319885.1. Taxonomy (GTDB): domain Bacteria; phylum Bacteroidota; class Bacteroidia; order Bacteroidales; family VadinHA17; genus LD21. The sequence goes on along the minus strand of DCFT01000199.1, from coordinate 273 downwards.
TTACAGGATTCACGTGCTTTCGGTTGGTCATTACGTAATAGTCAGTACCCTGATCTATTCAAGATTCGTAAGTCAGGTACCCAGTCACCTTATTACACCATGAACCCAAATGAGGAATTTTTTGAGATTTATGATGCTTATGTTGAATATAAACAGCTTGTAAAAGATTTATCAGTTAAGCTTGGCAGACAAAAAATATTCTATGGCGATTCAAAAATATTTGGTCCGGGCGAATGGGGAAATACAGGGCGTTGGACATGGGATGCATTAAAA
>DCFT01000128.1:60561-89571 GCA_002319885.1 Bacteroidales bacterium UBA1797 | reverse complement strand
TCCCGTCCGCACCGCAAGTAAAACAAAAAAGCCATTCGCGAACGAATGGCTTTAGTATTTTAAGGTGTAGGCGTTGAAAGCTAGCTTTCATAAGCTTACAACTTAAAATACGTAAAATGCTGCTTCAGCAGCATTTTTTGTTTTACTTGCTCAGGTAACCTTAGGATGAAAGGGTCCGACCAAAGGTCAATCCCATTTTTTCTTCAAAACCAACGCAGCATTTTTTGTTTTACTTGCTCAGGTAACCTCAGGATGAAAGGGTCCGACCGAAGGTCAATCCCATTTTTCTTCAAAACCAACGCAGCATTTTTTGTTTTACTTGCTCAGGTAACCTCAGGACGAAAGGGTCCGACCGAAGGTCAATCCCATTTTTCTTCAAAACCAATGCAGCATTTTTTGTTTTACTTGCCCGGGTAACCTCAGGATGAAAGGGTCCGACCGAAGGTCAATCCCATTTTTCTTCAAAACCAACGCAGCATTTTTTGTTTTACTTGCTCAGGTAACCTCAGTATGAAAGGGTCCGACCAAAGGTCAATCCCATTTTTCTTCAAAACCAACGCAGCATTTTTTGTTTTACTTGCCAAGGTAACCTCAGGATGAAAGGGTCCGATTGCAGATCAATCCCGTCCGCACCGCAACTGAAAACAAAAAGCCACGTGAAAGAATGGCTTTTTTATTGAACCGTCAGTCATTAATCCTTAATGCACCGGACAGAATACCCATTCTTCTTTAACCCGGCACCCGGAGCTAAATCGCTTGAATCAAATGTCAATAAACGTGCCCGTCCATTAGTCGAATTATCCTCAGTACTGGCCCAGTAATAATCAAGGTATCCCAACGCCCTGAATGATCCTTCTTCAAGTCCCGTCCGATAACCACTTGGAAGAGCTGTAAAATGGAAATCATCCGAAGCTCCTGTGTTAGGACTAATCCAATGATTTGTACCAATTTCCTTAAGTTTACCACCGGCAACATATTCTCCGTTCAGGAAATTAGTTAAAGTTATCCACTCTAACTCTGTAGGTACATGCCACCCGACAGGACAAAGTTTTCCAGTATTAACTGCAAACCAGTTATATAATGCTCCATAATTGCCACTTAGTCCTTCATTGTTATTGTACCAGCAATAAGCAGGGGTGGAAAGAGAGCTCCAACCTGCATTCTCGATGACATTTGGAATTATCGTATTGTCATTATATTTTGACGTTTTAAGGTTTGCCGTCATCCATATCTGGGATCCAATATATAATGTATTATATAAATTACCATCTGCATCGGCAACTGGCAAAATAAAATTAAATTCGTTGCCGTAAGAAGTTCCTAAACTGTTTGTAGCATAAGCACGTACATAATAATATGTTCCGGATAATAATCCGTCTAAAGAGCTTAAAAAGGATCCTGATCCTGTTCCGTCTATAGTATGATTATCGGTGAGAGTAGGTTCTGAAATCAGACTCCAGCATACACCTTTTGCTAAAATGACTGATCCTCCATCTGTGGTAACATCTCCACCGGTAACGACAGAGGTTGAAGTAATCTTTGTAAGTGGAGCAGTAGTAACAACAGGTAGTGTAACTGTCTTTTCCTTTGTACAACTGCTTGTAATAAGTATTATCAAAACAACATAATACCATATTCTGTTTTCAGCCTTCATCAATTTTTACTTTAATTTAGTTTCACAAACAGGCATACCAAAGAAAAAGAACTGTCTTTATGAAATTAAAGAAACATCAATATAAATCAAAATATCCAGGAAGAATTCCCGTAGCCCTTAGACCCAATATTAAACAAATATATGTTTCAGATTAATTCAAGTCAATAATTTAAAAAACTTTAATTAGCTATCAGAATAAAAAATCACCCCTCATGATTACTCTGTAATATTTATATAAAGATATTTGCTTTTATAAATAACCTTTAACGTGCACAATTAATTACCTCAGTATTTACAACAACACATTTATTATCTGTTTGTTCGCCAACAAATAACAATGCTTATAGTCTGGTGGACTTATCTTGTTTTCATGAAAACAAAATCATCTTTATCTCCACCTAATAGGAAACGGGTTAGGTCAATGTGCAAGTTATTCAATCTTCTTTTCTGAATTGTACTGGAAAAAATAAAAAGGCTTATCATACCAGATAACCACAACCACATTATCGGTATCTCTCGAATATACCAGGGAATAACTTATTTTTTTGTTTGTAGGTGAGAGATTTACCGTTTCAAGATGTTTCTCTTTTTCTTCATTGGTTTTATATGGAAAAGACTTGATCAGTCTCTCAGGAACACCACTCAAACTTTCATGGACACCTACTTTTACAGTACTCTTCTTACCCTGTTTGTAAATTAAGTCTACATACAATAAAGAACTGGCTTGCCAGTATTCATAATATTCATTTAAAGTCTTACTCCCACTTTTCTCAACAATTGTATATCCGTTTTCAATCAATTTCCTTTTTAAATAATCTTTGTCGTCTAATCCTTTTATAAAATCCGAACTTGTCAGGCTTACAAAATTTGTCTGAGTAATACCAGTTCCACAGTAGAGGAGCATTACAATAAATAACACCGGTTTAAATACTTTTTTCAAGATTTCAGGTTTTAAAAAAGTTACCAGGTTCAAGGAATTACTATAAAAAACGAGGAACACAAATTTTTCAAGGAGCACAATTATAAAAAGAGAGCTTAGTCCTTACCTTTCAATGGCAAATCAAATATATGAAAACATTTTAAATATTTTTCACAACAAGCAAATACTAACTTACCCGAAAAAGTAAGTTAAATGAGGATCAAAAACCGGAGCTGTGTTTAAGTGATGATCTTTTTATACTACCAGAAATCAACGGAAAATAAAAAAGTCGGGTGAACCATGAACTAAATAAATATTAATCGTGGTCTCTGCTAAAATGTGAAGGTTGGTTTTATTTGAACCACGATTCAACCTTGACTTTATGATCATATTGATAATCTGTTAACCTGTAATAAACAGATGAATCATTTTCTATCTGGTAAACCCAGTAGCCTGAAACTTCGCCTGGCGAATAATAATATCGCTTTATGTACAGTTTATCGCCAACCGAAAAATCGCACTTTTTGCCAAGGGCGGATATTTTGCCATAAGTTCTATCCAGCGATGTTTTTATCCAGATAAGATTCGGACCATTAGAGGTAGCCGGACCAGTCTGGCGGTAATCGAGGAAATTGCCAACATATTTCCTGCTTATATATAATCTATCTTCTGCAGCGATATGGATTGTCTTCTTTGTAGCTTTAAGAGTTTTTTTCCCGGAGATAATTAATATCTGAGAAGTACCAATGTCGGTATAATTTGATCCTCCATTAACGTCTAATTCCACTTTTAGAAAATATTTATCTGCGTTCCAGTCAATAGATGTAAAGTCACCCGTTTTGTCCGTTCCTTCTCCTATTGGAAGAGTAACTAATCCGACCTTGTTCGTTGTAACAAAATGTTTTTCGCTATATACCATACTGTCTTCAATACTCCCAAGAAGTATGCTGACTTTTATCGAAACCGGATGAAGTGCAAGTACCTTACCGGCATCATCATGAATAACTGTCTGATAATTAAACGACTCCGGCTCCTGTCCAATGCCCAAGAGACAAATAATAAAAAGAGTAAAAGAGGCTAGAAGTCTTTTCATGTCAATTTATTTGATTAAAGTTATGAAAAACTTCCAAAAAAACATTCAAACAATACAGATAAGAATTAATTTAAAGAATTGAAAAGAATCTATTTATATTCCGTAAAGCAAACAAAGCAACAGATAATTGAAATAACTGAAAAAATTTCTAAACTTTAAAATTGCCTGACTCAATGTTTATCTATTTGATTTATAATTACTTAAATAAGTCAGGTGTATAGACAATTTTAAAAAGAAAGTCGCCGTTCCTATCACTATAAGAGTAAATCCAGGTCAGATTTTTGCCAATGAATTTGTTTAATGTGGGAGATGCTTTTATTTTGTCGATAATCATTGGTTCCATGTAATTCTTCAAATATTCGACAGGCAGGGAATCCTTTATATGATAAACAAGAGTGTAATTGAAATGAAGGGTGTTATCGGCGAGTGCGTTTACTTTATCCAACCTTGTTTCAGAATCGGCCATATATGGACAATGACTGTTCAGATCTTTTGCAAACCTTAGAACTGCTCTGTCGGGGGATGATGACCTGAGAAATACTATATAAATAGTAATGAGAATAGCAAAACTTAACAGGATTGTTCCCGATAGCAGTACCTTTTTATTCATCTGACAAATATTGAGTTATCAACGTTAATATTAATAAACCATAATTTCAGGTCGGGAAATTCTCCGGCCGCAATAATTATCTGTTTACTGAATACCAGACCTGAGACTCAATCCTGAAAGCTATAATTGCTCTAAGATAGAATATTTTAGATAATCTGGATAAGAATAGTTTAAAAGATACCGGATTTAATGAAGTTTCACCTGCAATCGGGACACCTCAGTATATCTTTTTCGTTTATTTCTGCAGTAAAAGTTTTACCGCATTTTTCGCATTTCAGCTGACTATTAGCTTCTGCATTATGTCTGATGGCAATCGCCGAATTAAACTCCATCGCTTGTAAGTCCCTGGTTTGAGCATAATTGTCTCTGCGAAGATTTGCAGCAACAAAATCTACTTTGTTTTGAATTGGAATATCTATTTCATCTTTCATTCTGCAAAGATACAAAAAATCAGGCCTTAAAAGCACTCAGAATGATTTATTCTCCGTTTGAAAATATTCATCCATCTCAATTAATAACTGGCGAACCTGTCAGAATAGAGGGCAATAGGTTTACAAATAATCAGATATGCAATAGAATTTAATGAATAGTACAGAAAGAGAATTTAAATCTTTCAAAAACAGAAATTAAAACATAATTTTATGATAATTAATCACTAAAAAATATGAGTAAGGATAAAATAAACCGTCGTCAGTTTGTTAAAAATACTGCATTAGCTGCTACCGGACTGACATTAGCAGGAAAAACAGCTTTAGCCATAAATCGTCCATCCCCAAAAAATATATTACCCAGGTGGAAGGGATTTAACCTGCTCGATTATTTCTCACCTTCTCAGCCCCGAAACCCTGAAGCCAACAGTACAACAGGAGAGGATTTCAAATGGATGGCTGACTGGGGTTTTGATTTTGTACGTCTGCCTGTAGCATATCCGAGATACCTTTCTTTTGACAGATCGAAGGATATCACTATAGACGAGGTTTACAAGATGGATCAAAGAGTTCTGGATAATATCGATAAATTGATATTTATGGCTCAAAATTATGGTTTACATGTGAGTCTAAACCTCCACAGGGGTCCGGGATATTGCATAAATGCCGGGTTCCATGAACCATTTAACCTTTGGAAGGATAAAGCGGCTCAGGATGCATTTGATTTTCATTGGGGAATGTGGGCTGAACGCTATAAAAATGTTTCTTCACAGAAATTAAGCTTTGATCTGCTTAATGAACCGGCATATATTGAGGATATGAATGACCAGTTTGCAAAAAAAAGTCTTGTTCCCGGTGAAATCTATCGTAAAGTTGCAGAAGGAGCTTCAAAAACCATCAGGGCAATCAGTCCTGAGCGGCTTATAATTGCTGATGGAAATGGAGGAGGGAATAACGTAATTCCGGAACTGACGGACCTTAAAATTGCACAAAGTTGTCGTGGTTACTGGCCTGGTGTGGTTTCTCATTATCAGGCTCCATGGGTATGGAAAGATCCGTCTCAGGCGCCGGTTCCTTTATGGCCCGGAACAATTGATGGTAAAATATACGGCAGACAACAGCTTGAAGATTTCTACAAGCCATGGATAGACCTGTTAAATAAAGGAGTTGGTGTCCATTGCGGGGAATGCGGATGCTGGAAAAAAACTCCACATGATGTATTCCTTGCATGGTTCGGGGATGTAATTGATATCCTGACAAATAATGGTATAGGGTATGCTCTATGGAACTTCAGAGGTGATTTTGGTATCCTCGATTCAGACCGTACGGATATTAATTATGCCGATTGGTACGGACATAAATTAGACAGCAAATTGCTTGATCTGTTAAAAAAATATTAAAAACCAGAAATCCTTTAACCGTAAAGAATCAGCAAAATCCGCAAAGAAGAGTAAAGAACTTATACAGAGAAGCACAGAGTCCCGATTGTTATCGGGAACACTTAGTTTCACAGAGGAAAATTATATTAATCTGCGTAAATCATTGCGATTTTCGGAAAAACTATATCTCCCCGCACCCCGCACCCGGCGCCAGGCGCCCTGAGCCTTGTACTCCATGCTCTGTGCCTATACTCCCGGCTCCCACCCTCTTTCGTATTCCCGGCTCCAGAGTTTTATTGCTACATCGTCACCAATTATATGACCGTTTGATGGATCTATATTCAGAGTATGCCCAACCCGCTGAGAAATATTCCCCAGCTGCATCCATAAAGTACTTTTATGACCATTTAAAGCATCGGCAAAAGGCTTACGGTTATTGCGGATATTTTCCAGAAAATTATGTACATGAAGAGCATCCAGTTCTTCTCCGGGACTTGAAGTATTAAGTCCTTCAGTGATAATAATATCTGATTTCACATCCTTAACGAGTTTATTCTGGTTGTCATAAATGGTGTAACTGTTATCACCTGTATGAAGCGATCCGTTTTCTCCAAAAAATATGACACCACGCGACCGGTTATCATCATAGCTGGCGTTACAGCTCCTACCCTCCCATACAATTGTGGAACCCGGAGCTTCAAATGTGATAACCTGGGTATCGGGAGTTTCCCAATCATCTTTAAATTGATAACGTCCACCAACAGAATTCACCTTAAGAGGATAATCCAAACCCAGTCCCCACCTGGCAACATCAATTTCGTGAGTACCGTTATTTAACGCTTCTCCTGTTCCCCAATGCCAGAACCAGTGCCAGTTATAATGGATAAGATTATCTTTATACGGGCGGCGTGGTGCCGGTCCCTGCCATAAATTATAATCAAGATTAGAAGGAACCGGCGCTTCTTTCCCTATCCCGATTGATACCCTGTTGTTGGTATACCATGTTTTGGCCATATATACCTTGCCAATAACACCGTTCTTAAGCTCTTCGATTCCCTGTGTAAGCGTAGGCCATGAACGGCGCTGTGTTCCAATCTGAACTATGCGTTTGTACTTCTCAGCAGCCAAAACGAGCATCTCCCCTTCATTGGGATTATGACTCAGAGGTTTTTCCACATAGACATGTTTCCCTGCTTTAAGACTGATGATAGAAGCCGGAGTGTGCCAATGATCGGGTGTAGCAATATAAACGGCATCCAGATTTTTATCGTCCAGGATCTTACGAAAATCTCTGAAGCTCTCAGGTTGCTTTCCTGCAACCTCCACAACAGATTTAATTCCTTTCTGCATGGCAATATTATCAACATCGCAGATATAAACGACATCAGTATCTGGCTGCCTGGCAAATGTTCCGGCCATTGATGCGCCGCGACCATTGCATCCTATTATTGCGACACGCACAACCTCGTTTGCGCCGGAGATGTTACGATAACTGCGAGCAGTTGAAGCTAAAATTTTATCCCCAACAGTAAGTCCTACCGTTCCTGCTACGGCTTTTTTAATGAATTCTCTTCTTGAATCTGACATAACCGGGATGAGTTTTTAAAAAGTGTAATAAATCTGTTAACAAAAAGAGGCATCATACATCGCCTGTTGCCTATAGTACATTTCATCCTACTTACAGGCCATCACTCCTTTCAGATACCCTATAGATTCTGCAATGCCTGGTAAAGGGTCTTTCATATCTTTCTCAAACTCAAGGCTACATGATCCTGAATATTTAATTTTGCGGAGAGTTTCAATAACTTCCGGAATGTTAATAATACCCCGGCCCATCTCCACTGTTTCTCCTTCTTTTGAAGCTTTATCAACATCCTTAACATGCATATCATAAATCCTTGAACGGTACTTTAGTATATCTGCACAAGGGTCGTGTCCGTCGCGGGTGGTATGTCCGATGTCGATGCAAATGCCAATTCTGGCATCGAGATCCTTAATATGATTCCAAATATCTGTAGCGTTAGGATATAATGGATTGTCGGGACCATGATTATGAATAGCCATTTTAAAATCATATGCTTTTATCTTTTTCTCTACATAAGGAAGAAGGGCATAGTCGGGCGCTCCCACAATCGTTCTGACACCAGCCATTTTTGCATATTCAAAAGCCTGATCAACAGCATTCTGTGTCTTCATATAAACTACGCCGACCGTGTAAACATTAATGCCGGCTGATCTGAACTTTCCAATAATTGAACTGATCTGCTCCTGAGTACTGTTCATTGGCATATGGAAATCTTTGAGAGAAAGATTGGTAACTCCAATCCTCTTCATCATTTCAATTGTTTCTTCGACAGTGAATTCTTTAAAAGTATAACCTGCCATGCCGACAGAAAAAGTGTTAACACCTTTCTCAACAGCATCAAACATAGTCGGCGAGGCATAAATGGAAGTAGCACCTGCCGCAAGAACACCTGTTCCTGCTAACTTTAAAAACTTCCTGCGTGTATTCATAACTCAATTTTAAGATTGACACTAATTTGGACTAAGCAGAGTTCAATTCCGGAGTTTATCAGGGATTTTTTACGACCATATTATTGTCGATAAGCCTGCTGTTATATGTCTGAATAATAGCTTTCAGCTTATCTTCCATCTGTTTCTCAAGTTCCGGTTCTTTCCCTAATAGATTTTTTTCAAGAAACAAATCATTTTTATAATTATATAATCCCATAGGTTTATTATCAATCATTTCAAGAATATGGTCTTTCATATACATATTATAAGTACTCCCATTAGTATTGAATGCATAGGATTCGTAAGAGTCATCTAACAGGTTATTACCGAAAGCAATGTATGGTTCATCAAAATTAAGATAGCTCAGTATAGTGGGCATAATATCTATTTGCTGTGCAATCCGATGTTTATAACCTATTAGATCACTTCCCGGTTTAAAAAATATTATCGGTACACAATAGGCGCCAAAGTTATTTTGAAATTCTTTATGAACCGATTCATTTGTATGATCAGCAGTAAGAACAAACAGGGTATTTTTATACCATGGGCTCTTTGAAATCTGATTAAATAATTCACGTAAAGCAAAATCGCTGTAACCGATAACTTCCAGGATTGGAGCAGGACCTTTTTTAAACCTACCTTCATATTTTTCAGGCACTTTAAAAGGGTGATGAGAAGATACTGAGAATATTGATGCTAAAAATGGCTGTTTGAAGGTATCTAATGTTTTCCCGAAGAATTTGAAGAAAGGTTCATCCCATACGCCCCAAATGCCATCAAAATCAGCTTTATCAGGATACTGATTTAATCCAAAGTAGTCATCAAATCCAGCCATTTTTGTAAATGAATCAAAACCCATCGATCCATTAGGTGCACCATGGAAATATGCTGAATAATATCCTTTTCTTTTAAGTAATTCGGCAATCCCGTTTATCTGATTATTAGCGTAATGAGAAATAGCATAGGGAGTTTCGAGTGAAGGAACGGACGCAAGAACAGATGGCATTGCATCTATAGATTTTTTCCCGTTAGCAATTGACACATCGAATGTAAGACTCACACTGATAAGCGAATCAATAAAAGGCGTATAACCCTTATATGTGCCACCCTCAAGTGTTGGGTTCAGTGATCCAATGTATTCTCTGGCAAAACTCTCCAGAATAATAATGACAACGTTATCATACGTAAAGGGTTTTGTAGTTACAGGAGTATGAAGTGGGTTGTAAAGCTCCTTTAGTCTTTTATCGTCAAAAAAATTATATCTCACCAGTGGTTTTTTGCCGAAAGTCCTGAATATGCTGAATGGAGTATTAAGGACAATGGCTACATTTCGTGGCGAATCTACATAACGTGCTGCATTACTGATAGTAATAGGACGCGTTGAATGTTTATATCCACCCCGTGCAGCTCCAATGACCAGAGCAATAACCAGAGGTATCATCAGAATGTTTATTGAATAATACCCGATTTTATTGACTTTGCCTGGTTTTTCAACTTTTACTTTCCTGTAAAAGTAAACCATAAGGAACCAGACAAAGATGGTAAAAAGAGTTGCCGGCCAGTAATCAACAAGAAATCTGAAAAATACTTTTGTATTGTTTGTATCATGCTCGAATGTCTGGAAGACGTCTGCTGTGGCTCTCTTATCAACAAACCTGTAGTAGACAAAATCCATCCCGTTCATAGCAATACCGATGCCGTTTGTAATAAAAAAGAGGTACTTCAGAATAACCTGGTAAATATCTTTATATCTGATTTCGAGAGGAATTATATGTAAGAGGATAAAGAGCATATTGATGTAAACGACCGCTGAAATATCGAATGACAGTCCGCCTTTCAGTATTGTAAGAAACTGACTTACTGTCATATCAGGAAACATTTTGAGATTAAACAGATAAAAACCTATTCTGCATAATGAGAACAGAAACATTATCAGTAAAATTCTATAAATAAGAACTACATAGATATTTCTGGAAAACAGCCAGTTCTTCATAATAATATTTTTATGCAATAATTATGTTTGATCTGAACAGATCTTAAAATAAATTGAAACATCAAAGCTAAAAAAACTACTTTGAAGATGCAAGCTTGAAATTATCAATCCAATTCACTTCTGAAGACCCGCTTTCTGATCTGAGTGGCCGGAATACAGAAGACGGCTTTGGTCCTCTGTTAACCTGACTGTTCATTGACGGAGAAGAACCATACTCAATACCCAGTGTAAATGGCATTGCACTACGACCATCTCTTGAGTTCCTTACCGGAAGTTTTTCAATCGGTACAATCAGTTGATAATATAGAATTCCATCGTCACCATATCTGACCCAACCCCTGAAACTATCATGATTATTCGAAGGAAAGCGCCTTTGTTGTTCATTCGTGAATCCCAGAAGTTCGATAGTATTAGCCATCGACAGAGGAGAAAGAATGTTCCTGTCAGAAGTCGAAGTATTCTCATGACTATCGGCTTTTCTGCGACTTCCCTGATTATCAGAGCCTAAGGGAAACCTAATTCCCATTTTCCTTAATTCCCGGCCATCCATATTTATCCAGACTGTGAGACCATTTTTCAGGATTCTGTTTTGTGCCTCATGGTCTTCAGCTTTTATATCGATATAAAGGAAATTGTTATCGTTAGAAAGGCAAAAGAACAATTTGGCTTTTTTAATATGATGATAGTCAGATGCTTCAATTTTATCACTCTGGTGCCATTTACTCAGATTCAGATTTCTTTTCTGGGCATTCAGACCACAACTTACTAAAAGAGACAAAATTAAAAGATAAGATTTCATAATTAAGTCTTTAATGTCCGCTAATATCCCCCCAATATAGTCAATTATTTAAATAGTAAACGCCAGGTCCGTCAAATGCAGTATCAGACAGTACCTGGCGTCAAAAAAATTAATGCTAAATATTTTGAGGAGAGTCTTTCATTATCTCTTTTGCATTATCATTCTTAAAGTCTTTCAATATTTTATCTGTTCGGCCTGCACGTCCCAAAGATAATACAGTTAATAATATGGTGCATGCAAGTAATATATAGATTACAATCTTTGCTGTCTCAGCATTTGATTTCAGAGCATTTACCAGACCGATATAAAGAAGCCACAATGCATATAAGCTAATGATAAGACTTATTATTGATCCGAAATAAAAATTAATATGAAATGTAAAACCAAGAAAAGAACTTATTGGCATTATCACCATTATGGCTGCTATAACTCTCATATTCGCTTCAAAATCAGTGCTGCCTTTACAAATAGAAGAAATAACAAGCAAGATAACAGCACCAATAAACAATCCGAAAATTGATCCGATTATTTTTCCGAAAATGATCATTATCCCAAACGAACCTCCGAGAAGTCCGACACCAATAGCACCGAGATTCAAAAGACTCCATATGAAACCTATTACACCGGCAACAGCTCCGTAGATTATAGCCTTAATCAAGGGTTCAGCCATACCTCCGGTAGTTTTCATTGTTGAGAAGTATGCTTTAGGATTTACCAGGACCTCTTTGGATTCCTTAATAAACAGATTCACGTCAAAAGCGACCTCACTCATGGTTTAGATAATTAACAGGTTAATAATTAATGATCAATAAGTTGAAAGCTGAAAATTACAAATCCAAATTAATAAGAATTTTTTAAACCAGCCAGTAATTTTGTAAAAATATGAGATGATTACTCAAGATAGGTATATCCATACAGGCCTGAACGATAGTTTGATAGGAATTCCTTTCCCTCCTCAAGAGTTATTATACCGGCTTTTACAGATGTTGTTACCCAGGTTTCAACCGTCCTTACCATTTTCTTCGAGTTGTACTGAACATAATCGAGAACTTCAGCAACAGTCTCTCCATCAATTACCTGATCTATTTTATACCCATCTCTGTCAACTGATACATGTACAGCATTGGTGTCACCGAATAAATTGTGAAGATCACCAAGTATCTCCTGATATGCACCAACAAGGAAAACACCCAGGTAATATGGTTCTTTCCCCTTTAAGGAATGAACAGGCAACTGGTGTGATGAATTCCTGGTTGAGATAAAATTATCTATTTTCCCATCAGAATCACAGGTCATATCCTGTATAGTAGCATTTTGCAGAGGTTCTTCATTCAGACGGTGAATAGGCATAATCGGAAAAATCTGATCGATGGCCCATGCATCGGGGAGTGACTGGAAGAGTGAAAAATTACAGAAATACTTATCGGAAAGTATCCGGGATATCTCTCTCAGTTCCTCAGGAACATGTTTAGTTCTGTTAGCCATTTGATAAACTTTGCGTGCAACAGACCAGAAAAGCCTTTCGATCTGAGCGCGCGTTTTCAGGTCAATAAGTCCAAAACTGAATTTATCAAGCGCTTCCTCCCTGATCTGTTGAGCATCGTGCCATGTTTCAAGCATCCTTGTCTGGTTAAAATTATCCCAGAGAAGAAATAGTTCTTTAACCAGCTCGTGGTCCTGATCAGTAATAGGATCATCAATATCCCATGATGGCAGAGTTGTAGTTTCAAGAACTTCAAAGATGAGAACAGAATGATGTGCAGTTAGCGAGCGGCCAGATTCCGTAATTATATTGGGATGAGGTATCTTATTTTTATTACTCTCGTCAACAAAAGTACTTATTGAATCATTTACATACTCCTGGATTGTATAATTAACACTGCTCTCGCTGTTGGATGAACCGGTACCATCATAGTCAACACCCAGTCCTCCTCCTATATCCACAAACTCGACATTGAATCCCAACTGTCGGAGCTGGACATAAAACTGGGATGCCTCACGCAAGGCGATCTTTATTCTCCGTATCTTTGTCACCTGACTTCCAATATGAAAATGTATCAGTTTGACACAATCCCTCATTTTGTTTCTTTCCAGGTAATCAATGGCTTCAAGCAGTTCGCTCGATGTTAGTCCGAATTTGCTTATATCTCCGCCTGAATCTTCCCATTTACCACTGCCAACGCTTGCGAGTTTAATTCTGATCCCCAGATTAGGCTTCACTTTCAGCCGTTTTGATATTGATGCGATCAGTTTAAGCTCATTAAGTTTTTCAACAACAAGAAATATTCTTTTGCCCATCTTTTGCGCAAGAAGGGCAAGTTCAATATAATCTTCATCTTTATACCCATTGCAGATTATAAGTGATTCAGGGTCAGTATTAATGGCAATTACAGCATGAAGTTCAGGTTTGGAGCCTGCCTCAAGACCTATATTGAATTTTTTTCCATGGCTCACAATCTCTTCAACAACAGGTCTCATCTGATTCACTTTTATCGGATAGATTATAAAGTTCTGGGCTTTATAACCATACTCCTCCGAGGCCGATTTAAAACATTTTGATATACTTATGATACGATCATCGAGAATATCAGGGAACCTTACCAGAACAGGTGTTGAGACATCAGATAAAATAAGTTCATCAAGGAGATCCTTCAGATCAACTGCGAAGCCGTTTCTCTGCGGAGTAACAATTACATTTCCTTTTTCATTAATGGAAAAATAATCGGCTCCCCAGCCGTTTATGTTGTAAAGTTCAGCCGAATCATCTACCCGCCATTTTCTCATAATCAGTTATGTTGCCTTGGTTTATTGTGTCAAAGGTGCAAAAAAAAAGTATTTTTTACAAGGGCGTCATAATAACTCATGCGTGCTCTGCGTGAAACAAAGGGCTGTTGAAAAAGTTGAAATCCCTTTACCACCATGGTCACAAAGGATTTGTTTTTAAATCGATGCGATCAAGAAGCTTATACACAGGATATGGGTTATAGCCACGGCCCCATTGGGGTACAAGATACCGGTCGAAAAAATTCCAGAATAATAATCCGTCTTTTGATTGTGGTTCAAGTAAATACGCAATCAGGTTACCTAGGGGCTGTGCTGTTCTGACAACAATTGTACCTGCCGGAAAGTCTACTTTGTCAGTGATGAAGCTTCCGTTTATCATTTCCGTATAATGACCCTGATTAAGCTTTGCTGCTCCCTTTAGATCGCTGATTTCAAATCGCTGAACCTCTATTTTGGAATCAGATGACAATTTTTCAATCTTAATACCATGTGTTTTCAATAGATCTGTTATTTCCGGATCGTTTGCAGTAATCAGGTAGGCAAAAGGGAATCTGACACTTTTTGCCGGATAATAATCAATATAATACGGTATAGTTACATCCTTCCGCCTGTCAGTTCTTCTGTAATTTTTCCATCCGTTAGTGTCACTAACCAGCTCTGCTTCATATGTTTTAATTGTGACTTTTTCGTTAAGCGGTCTGAGATTGAATTCAATAGCAAAAGAATCTGTTACAGCAGGGTCTTCGCCACGGGTTATTGTTTTTTTATCCACTTCATTCAACATATTCTTAATTTCTGTTTTGTGAATGGAAGCATAATCCATTAAAGAATGTATCAGATAATAGCAACCCATTACCCTGGATTTGAAATCAGCGTATACGTAATTTTCATTAAGAATGCCCAACCTGTTCCTGATTCCGTAATAATTAGTCATGTACCGGGGTTCCGAAGCATCATATACCCATCCTTTTTCCGGATCCATCATATCGAAAAACTCACCATAGAAGCAGTTCTCTGTTTTATATCTGACAAAGAGTGTCTTTGACATTTCAGGCATCATTTTTTCGCGCATATATGAAATTAAGGAATTATCTCCGT
Source organism: Bacteroidales bacterium UBA1797 (assembly GCA_002319885.1). Taxonomy (GTDB): domain Bacteria; phylum Bacteroidota; class Bacteroidia; order Bacteroidales; family VadinHA17; genus LD21. The sequence goes on along the minus strand of DCFT01000128.1, from coordinate 74,300 downwards.
CGGGGTTAACCATCCAGGTGAATGTTGTTGGTTCCACGTGGTATGATCCGTCAGTTGTATGACAATCCATAAATACGGCCGGATCCCACTTGTTAAAAACATTCTTCAATACTCCTCTAACTTCTGGCGATTCAGCTTTCATTGCATCGCGGTTAAGGTCAAGAAACTGTCCATTATACCTTACTCCGACCCCATTTACAGGTCCATTCTGATAGGTTCTGTTCAACGGACTGATTTTCTCGTTTCCATCTGCATTAAAAAGCGGACAAACAAGCAGGACTATGTTTTTAAGGATTTCAGGTTTCTTCTCACTTAGCAGATCTCTTAAATACATGAGTGAAGCTTCTTTGCCTTCAACTTCACCTGCATGAATATTGGCCTGAATATACACTACTATTCTTTTGTCGTTAATAAGATCTTCCGGGGATTTGGGTAAAGGATCACCCACAATCAAAAGAGGGATTTCCCTACCTTCTACTGAAGAAGCAATATTCTCTGCCCTTATATTATGAGATAATTTTAGAAGCTGATCAATAAAATTTCTTACATCTTTATAATCTGAAGTTGATTTGAAATCAGATTTTTCAGCGACAGTCTTAAAATCAGTCTGACCTGAAAGACAGAATGTCATCGATATAAATACAAACAAGAATACAAAGGACCTTTTCATAATTATTATCATTATAAGTAAAAAAGCGATAAATGTAAAAATAATAAGATTCAATTTTTATTATCTCCGAAAAAAGAGAGTATAAGTTTAAACTTTTTTTGTTGGGTGATGTTTAAACCAATAACATAATATTATAAAATAATTTAGATATTTCAATTTAATTACGTAGCTTGCGGCCATAATTTAAAAACAGAATGAAATGAACAAAGGAACAGTAAAATTTTTTAATGTATCAAAAGGATTCGGATTCATTAAAGATGCAGATTCGGATAATGAATATTTTGTACACGTATCTGGTCTGAAAGATCAGATTAAAGAGAATGATGAAGTTACATTTGAACTTCAGGAAGGCAAAAAAGGAATTAATGCAGTAGACGTAAGACTAGCTTAGTTTATTTATACAAAGATTTATTATTCAATCCCGGTCGAATGACCGGGATTTTTTATTCCTATACCTTTCAATCAAAAATTATGTCAAAAAAAGGATCTCTAAAAGGTTTCAGTTGTATGTTTTTACCTTTGTGATACTCTGGGTTAAATGATTTTATTTACCACGAAGGCACATTGAGATTCAAATGAAGATACACAAAGAGTCTAACGACTTAAATCAGGCTAATTGGAGGATAAAAAAGCAAAACTCTATTTTTACTGTCTTTTCTTTTCCTCTTTTTTAGCTTTTTTTGCAAGACGTTTCTCTTTCAGGCTCTTTGTTGGCTCTTTTTTATTTTTTGTCTGTTCCTTAGCTTTTTCGTGTGACATGGCTTTTTATTTTAAGTTAACAAAATGTAATCCCAAATATAGAAAAAATCGTTAATACTTTCATGACCCGCTCTCGCGACAAAAACAATTCTTATAAGCTGCTCCATGCATCTTTATCAACGTACCAGCTCAACCGGCCATTAGAAGGAACAATATCAGCTGCCGGATAGTTTAAGGAATCAGCCTCTTTTTTAAACAACTTTTCAACAACTTCCTGTTTTTTTTTGCCTGTAACAAGAAATGTAATGGCTTCAGCATTATTAATGACTCCTCCTGTAAGAGTTATCCTCTTTTGCATAGTAACCGGATGATAAGCTACTTCGCATATTTTATCAGAATGCATCAGTTCAGGATGTCCGGGAAAAATTGAAGCCGTATGACCATCTTCTCCTAGTCCGAGAATAACCAGATCAAACATGGGTATCCCGTCTCTTTTATTGATATTCAGCGAAATTTCTTCAGAATAACGTACTGCTTCTCTTTCAGGATCATCTTCTCCCCTTATTCTGTGAATATTTTGTAATGGGATTGCAATTTTACTGAGCAATAGTCTCTTTGTCATTCCATAATTACTTTCAGGGTTTTCAGGGGGAACACATCTTTCGTCGCCCCAGAAGAAATGGACATATTGCCATTGTGTTGAATCTGAATATTTTTCGCTTATCAGAGAAAACAATATCTCAGGTGTGGATCCACCTGACAGAGCGACTGAAAGACGTTGCTTCTTTGCAGCTGATTCATTTATCGTTTTTATCAGCTCCGCAGCAAATTCTTCAGCCAGTTTGTAGGGATCCGGGAATATTTTTAAAATTTGTTCCTTTAAGTCTCTCATAATTCACAGTATAATTCTTCATCAGCAAGATTCTTACAGGGATATCTCCAGGTAAGGTTATCTCCCTCAATTAAATCATTTGCATGTTCCGGCCCCCAGGTTCCGGCAGGATAACCAAATACTTTGATTTCCTTATTATTTTTCCAGGCTTTTTGAATTGGTTCAAGAAATTTCCATGCTGTTTCAACTTCATCATCACGTGAAAACAAAGTTGAATCGCCCAGCATGACATCATGAAGCAATCTTTCATAAGCAGATGGGACCCTTACATCTGCAAGATCCTTATAATGGAAATCCATATTTACGTTCTTGAGGTTAAATCCTGAACCAGGCTCTTTCATATCAAATTTCAATAACATTCCTTCGTCGGGCTGAATACGAATTATCAGCTGATTAGCATCGAGCTTCCCCGATTCCCGCCGAAACAGGTGATGAGGTGTCTGTTTGAAATGTACAACAATTTCTGTGACACGTGTTGGCAGCCTTTTCCCCGTACGTATATAAAATGGCACATCACCCCATCTCCAGTTGTTTATAAAGAACTTAATAGCAACATAGGTTTCTGTCCTGGAATTGATTGCAACGTCTTTCTCATGCCTGTAACCTGTGACACACTCACCACGAATCAGTGATGGAGTATACTGGCCTCTTATAACCTGTTTAGCAACGTCTTCTTCCCTAATAGGCTGTAATGACTGGAAAACCTTTAATACTTCGTTTCGAATGGCATCTGCATCAAGCGATGAAGGGGGTTCCATTGCAGTCAGCCCAACCATCTGAAGGAGATGGTTCTGTACCATGTCTCTCAAAGCACCGGCACTATCGTAGTAGCCACCTCTATCCCCCACTCCCAGGTTTTCGGCTGAAGTAATCTCAACACGATGTATATAATTTCTGTTCCAGAGAGGTTCGAACATACCATTAGCAAACCTTGTAACAAGAAGATTCTGAACTGTTTCTTTCCCCAGATAATGATCGATCCTGAAGATCTGATCTTCCGAAATCAGTTCATGAAGGGTTTTATTCAGCTTCTTTCCCGTTTCCAGGTCGTAACCAAAAGGTTTTTCAATTATAAAACGCCGGAAACCAGTTTCATTATTGGCCAGTCCCGATTTCGAAAGGTTGATTGCAATAATTTCATACAGACTGGGCGGAGTAGCCATATAAAAAATATAGTTTCCATCCATTCCATACTTTTCATCCAGCTGACCTAAAATCATTTTCAGTGTCAAAAAATCATTTTCGGAGGTACTATCCATGGAATGATAGTAAATATCTTTTACAAAATCCGGAATAAGGCCTTTATCATCTGACTTTTCCTCAGAATATGATACAATTGCCCCACTCATTCTTGTCCTGAAGTCTTCATCCGACAATTTTGACCTTCCAACTCCAAGAATTGCATATTTCTCCGGAAGGATTTTTTGATTCTTTAATGAGAATATTGCAGGTATCAGTTTCCTGGAAGTAAGGTCACCTGAAGCACCGAAGATAATAAAAATGAGGTTTTTAGGATTTTCCATAAATATTATACTATCTGAAAAACATAAAATTTAATCACTGTGCAATAGTACAAAGTAACAAATAATAATATAGAATGGTTATAAGGATCAAGGATTAAAACACTGCATAATTTGTATTCTGTTAATTATTAGGTTAACAACTTTTTAATTATTTTTTAGTTTTTTGTTAATTTATTTATTGTTTTTAACGACAATCTGAAAGAATATGTAGTATATTTGTCGGAAACATTAATGTTTATGAATTTTATTAGATCCATAATATCACGCTTCATTAAAAGGTTAATTGGAACTGACTGAGAATGGTGTTTGGTATCGGATTAGGGATGACCGTTCTCTCAAAAACAGAGAACGGTTTTTTTTTACAAAACAGAAGTAAAAGAAGGAAGTTATTATGAAAAAAGAACGCCCAAAGAAACAGGGATTGTATCATCAGGAATTTGAGCATGAGAATTGCGGAATTGGATTTGTAGCGCATCTGAAAGGGAAAAAATCTCACTCAATAATCAGGCAGGGTCTTGATATTCTCACGAATATGACCCACAGAGGTGCAGAAGGAGCTGATAGCAAAACGGGTGACGGAGCAGGGGTGTTGATTCAGGTGCCCAGGGATTTTTATTTAATCCAGGGGTATTCGCTTCCCCCTGAAGGTCAGTTTGGCACAGGACTTATATTTTTTCCACAGGATAGAGATGATGCCTCAAAATGTCAGGACATTCTTGTAAGTATAATAAAAGAGGAAGGAGTTAATCTTATCGGATTCCGTGATGTTCCGCGTGATAATTCGGTTATTGGTGATATATCGCGTGCTGCTGAACCTGAAATACTTCAGATTCTTCTCGGGGCTGACATACCCCAGTCTGATCTTGAACGAAAACTATACATAATTAGGAAAAGAACTGAAAATGTGATCAGAAACTCTGACATTAAACAAAAGAGTTTTTTCTATATCCCGAGTCTTTCTACGAAAGTACTTGTTTATAAAGGCATGCTTACATCAATGCAGCTTGGGGAATATTTTCTCGATCTTAATGATGAGAGATTACAGAGTGCAATAGCTCTGGTGCATTCAAGATTCAGTACAAATACATTTCCAAGCTGGGATCTGGCACAGCCCTTCAGGATGCTAGGACATAACGGAGAAATAAATACAATCAAAGGCAACCGGTTCTGGATGGAAGCGAGAGAATCAATTCTTAAATCAGAAAAACTGGGCGACCTTACCCGATTGTACCCGATAATTGAACCGGACAAGAGTGATTCAGCGTCGCTTGACAATGTTCTGGAGTTTTTGATAATGAGTGGAAAATCACTTCCGTATGCTATGTCAGTTCTGATTCCTGAGTCAATAAACGACAAGAATCCAATTTCCCCCGAGTTAAAAGCTTTCTATAAGTATCATTCCACTTTCATGGAACCATGGGATGGTCCGGCATCACTTATTTTCTCCGATGGACGATATATCGGAGGAATGCTTGACAGAAACGGACTGCGTCCATCGAGATACGTCATTACAACAAGTGATCTGATTGTAATGGGATCGGAAGCTGGTGTACAGACATTTGCTCCTGAGGAGATAAGGGAAAAAGGGCGCTTAAAACCGGGAAAAATGCTTCTTGTTGATACGGAAGCCGGTAAGATATTTTACGATAAAGAATTAAAGGCAGAACTGGCTGCAGAATATCCTTACGGACAATGGATCCAGCAGAACATGGTTAAACTTGAAAAGATTGAAACCGGTCACGAGGAGACACCTAATATGGGTGATGAGTATAATAAATATGTAACTTCCTTCAACTACTCACTCGAAGATACAGACAGAATCATAAAAGAAATGGCAGCTACAGGGAAGGAGCCTATAGGTTCGATGGGCAATGATGTTCCTCTTGCCGTTCTTTCAAAAAAGCCCTATAGATTATTTAATTATTTCAAGCAGCTATTTGCGCAGGTAACCAATCCACCTATTGATCCGATCAGGGAGGAGCTTGTTATGACTCTTTCGGGCTATCTTGGTTCTTTGCAGCAAAACCTTCTTGACACATCTCCCGATCATGTGAAAATGGTGCGGTTCAGGAATCCTGTTATATCCAATACATACTTCCAGGTTGTCAAAAACTTAAGGTATAAGGGTTTTTCAGCGGCTAATCTGCTTTTACATTTTGATGCTTCGAAAGGTGCCAAAGGACTGGAGGATGCTGTTGAACAACTATGTAATGATGCTGAAAGAGCAGTTGATGAAGGGAAAAATTATATTATACTTTCTGACCGCGGCATAAGCGAAAATGTAGCTCCAATACCTTCCCTGATGGCTGTTTCTGCTGTTCATCACCACCTTATTAATAAACGAAAGAGGATGCAGATAGATATTGTTGTGGAATCTGCCGGTCCTCGTGAGGTTATGCATTTTGCACTTCTCTTTGGCTACGGTGCCAGTATTATCAATCCTTACATGAGCTTTGCAGTGATCGATAAGCTTATTAAGGATAAAGCTATCCAACTCGATTATCAGAAAGCCGAAGCAAATTATGTAAATGCAGTGAATAAAGGAATCTTGAAAATTATGTCTAAAATGGGGATAAGTACTCTCAGGAGTTACAGATCTGCTCAAATATTTGAAGCTGTTGGTATCCACCCCGATGTCATAAATAAATATTTTAAAGGGACGATATCAAGGATCGGAGGAATAGGTATGAACGAGATTGCCGAAGAGGTGCTTATTCCTCACAGAAAAGCATTTATTCCGGAACAGCAACCCGAGATGCTTACCGAGGGTGTATATTCTTACAGAAAGCATGGGGAACATCATGCATGGAACCCCGAAACCATTTCTCTTCTTCAGTGGAGTACAAGCACAGGTGATTATATAAAGTTCAGGGAATATATCAGCAGTGTCAATCGTGATACAGCAAGACCAGGTTTCATCAGGGGTTTGCTCAGAATAAAAAGAAACCCTATTCCAATTGAAGAAGTTGAACCGGTTGAGCAGATCATGAAAAGATTTGTAACCGGTGCCATGTCTTACGGTTCAATCAGTCGTGAGGCCCATGAAACACTGGCCATAGCCATGAACCGTATTGGTGGTCGGAGTAATACAGGTGAGGGTGGCGAAGACCCACTTCGTTTTCAACCTCTTGAAAACGGAGACAGTGTAAGGAGTGCCATCAAACAGGTTGCCAGCGGACGCTTTGGTGTAACCACGGAATACCTGGTTAATGCTGATGAACTTCAGATTAAAATTGCACAAGGAGCTAAACCAGGAGAAGGTGGCCAGTTACCAGGTCATAAGGTCGATACGATAATTGCCAAAACGAGATACTCTATACCAGGAATAACACTTATATCTCCCCCTCCGCATCATGATATATATTCTATTGAGGACCTTTCCCAGCTTATTTTCGATCTGAAAAATGTTAATCCAAGAGCGAGAATAAGTGTGAAACTCGTATCAGAAAGCGGTGTCGGAACAATCGCAGCCGGCGTTACAAAAGCAGGTGCTGATCTGATAACAATAAGCGGATACGAAGGCGGTACCGGGGCAAGCCCATCATCATCTATCAAACATGCCGGATTGCCTCTTGAGCTTGGCCTTGCAGAAACGCAGCAGACACTTGTGATGAATAATCTCCGCCGGAAAGTGACGCTTCAGGCTGACGGCCAGTTAAAAAGCGGCAGGGATATAATCATTGCTTCACTTTTAGGTGCTGAGGAATTCGGCTTTTCAACATCGGCTCTTATTGTTCTCGGATGTGTCATGATGCGCAAATGCCACCTGAATACCTGTCCTGTAGGTGTGGCAACCCAGAATGCTGAACTGAGAAAACGATTCAGGGGAAAAGCCGATAATCTTGTAACATTTTTCCGGTTTATGGCAGAAGATGTACGTGAACAACTTGCTGAACTCGGATACAAAAAGATGGAAGATATTATCGGACGGTTTGACCTCCTTGAGAGAAATCCCGAAGTGGACCATTGGAAGATAAAGAATCTGGATCTTTCCGGACTTCTTTCATTGTCTTCTGAATGGACGGATAACACAATGCATTGCATTGATATACAGGATCATAAAATTGATAAGGTTCTTGACAGGGAGTTAATAACTGAAGCAGAAAAAGCTATTTCAGAAAAACAGCCGGTTGTTATAGAAAAATCAATTCATAATACTGACAGAACCACTGGTGCAATGTTATCGGGGAAGATCGCAATGCTCTATGGCTCGGCAGGATTACCTGATGGCACAATCAGGTGCCGTTTCAAAGGCTCTGCGGGACAAAGTTTTGGTGCCTTTCTTTCTCCTGGTGTTGAACTTTATCTCGAGGGAGATTCGAACGATTACCTTGGTAAAGGTCTTTCGGGAGGCAGGATTATTGTAGTCCCTCCTGTCGGTTCTACCTTTGAACCCGATAAAAATATTATTATTGGCAATACTGTTCTTTACGGTGCAACGAGGGGCGAAATTTATATTTCAGGTGTTGCAGGGGAACGATTCGGAGTGAGGAACAGTGGCGCAAATGCTGTTGTTGAAGGAGTAGGCAACCACTGCTGTGAGTACATGACAGGCGGACGGGTTGTAGTACTGGGTACTACAGGAAGTAATTTTGCAGCCGGTATGAGTGGTGGTATTGCATACGTGTTCAACGAAAATGGTGATTTTGATTTTTATTGCAATATGGGAATGGTAGAATTATCGCTGGTAGAGGATTACAGTGATGTAAATGAACTTACTGATCTCATCTCAAAACATTATCAGTATACCAATAGCAAAAAGGCAAAGATGATTCTCGACGATCTGTCAAAATATATTCCGCTGTTCATTAAAGTAATACCTTATGACTTTAAGAAGGTACTTCAGGAACAGAAACTTGAAGAATTAAGAAAGAAAATCGCTGATGTTGAGCTTGATCTGGAGATAAGTGCAAGCTAGAAGGCACAGGGCACAGGGCTTAAATGATAAAATGAATTAAGGTTTTAAACTCGAAACGCTTAACACGAAACAATAATAGATAAAAGATTTATAAAGAGATATTATGGCTGATGTAAACGGATTTCTAAAGATAAAAAGGAAGGAAGCAGGAAACAGACCTTTGAATGAAAGGATCTGCGACCACAGCGAAGTTGAACAGATACTGAACAGTGAAGACAGAATGCTTCAGGCATCGCGATGCATGGATTGCGGTATTCCGTTTTGTCATTGGAGTTGTCCTGTTGATAATTTAATCCCGGAATGGAACGATCTGCTATATAAGGGTGATTGGAAAGCAGCTTATATGAGGCTTGCTGCTACAAATAATTTCCCGGAGTTCACTGGGAGAATCTGTCCTGCAAGTTGTGAGCACGCGTGTGTGCTAAATATTAATAAAGAGCCTGTTACAATAAGGGAAAATGAAGTAGCCATTGTTGAAAAAGCCTTTTCTGAAGGGTATATTAAACCGCAACCCCCGAAATCAAGGTCAGGTAAAAAGGTGGCTGTTATCGGAAGTGGTCCTGCAGGAATGGCTGCCGCTGATCTTCTGAATAAAACAGGTCATCTGGTGACTCTCTTTGAGAAAGATGATAAAGCCGGCGGTTTACTGAGATATGGCATTCCTGATTTCAAGCTGAGTAAAGCGACTATCGACAGACGGCTCGACCTGATGATGGAAGAAGGTCTTATTATCAGGACAGGAATAAACATTGGAAAAGATATTACAGGTAAAGAGTTGCTGGAACAGTTCGATGCAATATGTATAGCTATAGGTGCCACTCACCCGCGCGATTTAGTTGCTGAGGGAAGGGATCTTAAAGGGATTCACTTTGCAATGGATTTTCTTCCGTTGCAGAACAGGGTGAACTCCGGGGAGATATCCAACTCTTCAAATCCTATTAATGCTGAAGGGAAAAAAGTTCTTATTATCGGAGGAGGTGACACCGGTTCCGACTGTGTTGGCACTTCTATACGACAGAAAGCTCTGAGTGTAACACAGATCGAGATCATGCCAAAACCACCCCTTACCAGAGCAGATAATAATCCATGGCCCTATTTCGGAAGAGTGCTTAAGACATCAACTTCCCATGAGGAAGGCTGTGAAAGATATTGGAGCCTGGCAACTGTAAAATTCCATGGAAAAGATAGCCGGGTAACAGGTGTTGAAGTACAGGATGTTGTATGGAATTTGCAAAATGACCAATATTCCATGGAACCTGTGCCAGGTACAAAGAGAATTCTTGACGCAGATTTGGTATTGCTCGCAATGGGGTTCGTGCATCCTGCGCTTGATGGACTACTTGCAGAGCTTGACCTTGAACTTGATCAGAAAAGAAATATTAAGGTTGATCAGAATCAGCTTACAAACAGACAAAAGGTTTTTGCAGCCGGAGATTCGGTAAGTGGTGCAACTCTTGTTGTAAATGCAATTGCTTCTGGCAGAAAAGTTGCAAAAGAAATTGATAAGTTCCTGAGGAAGGATTAGAATCAAATATTAAATAAAATCCATTAACCACTGATTATCATTGAGTTATTCGTAGTATCAAAGAGTATTTTCAGAGTATATATTTTATACCTAACTGATCCTTATATATAAAAGAAAATTATCTATAACGTAATCTTATAATTGCAGAAAATCAGGCTATGTAGCTTAACGATCCCGATAACTATTACGACTCTATATAATTTCGTGGTTAAGAGGGAAATGATTTATTTAATTCTATGCTGAATATGGTACCATCAGTGTCGTTACTAAAAAAACTGACTCCACCTCTCAGATAATTTTCTGTCAATAATCTGATACTATAGGTTCCGATTCCCCTCCCGGAGCCCTTTGTACTGAATGATCGCTGAAAAATCTTCATCTTTACATCTTCTGTCATTACCTGATCATTTTTCACCCAGAATATGATCTTATCCAGGGTATTATCAATTCCTGCCCTAACTGTTCCTCCAGGTTCAGTTGCTTCTAGTGCATTTTTTAACAAATTAATAATAACTCTTTGAAGCAGGGCCTGATCTGTCTCAAAAGAAATATCAGCAGAATTCTGATCTCTGATTATCCTCCGGTCTTTCAAGGTATTATGAAAGCCAATCTGTCCTATTGCTGAATCAAGCAACTCAACAGAATAAGTCAAATTAATATTTAACTCCAGTTCTCCGTTCTCAGCTGCATGGAGATCTCTTTGCATCAATATTTCATCAAGGATATTCCTGCTTGCCTCTTCAGAAAGATTAATAAGTTCCTTAGTATCCTCCGGACTTGTTCCTTCTTTTAATACAGTAAGTAAGCCATTAAGACCGCCGACACTGTTAAGTAAATCGTGAAAAAAGATTCTTTCGAGGGCAGCTCTTCTTTTTATATCACTGATATCCTGCAATATAAGAACATAAAATAGTTCTCCGTTAAATGATATAGGTGTAGAAATTATATTCATATCCCAGCTCTTATGCTTGCCATTGACTATGCTGGAAATTTGCGTTTCTTTCATTGTTTTCTTTCCAGTTCTCTGGCTGTCGAGAATGGCGTTCACAGCTCCACAATACGCACATGCTCTGGAAGTTCCACATCCGGCTGGTTCTTCAGTTGAATGAATACACGAAATGACCTCTCCCGGCCTCTTGCCCAGAATATGGTCAATGGTATTCAGCCCCAACAGTGAAAGAAATTCATTATTCGCGTATACGATCTGACGGTTTTTGTCAATAACAGCTCCAATTCCTGTCATTGCTCCGAATATTTCAGTAAAAAACTTTTGTGAGCCTACCAATTCATATTCCTTTAAAATCTGTTCAGCAATTGTCCTTTCTGCAGGAGCAAAATGTGATCCTTCTTCTTCCATATGTCTCTCAATTAAAATATACAATTTCTGATCTGCAAATATACAAATCTTATTCGTCCGTTTCTGTGATAGGGTGTTGACCTGTTGGATAGAATCTGACATATGCATTTCACAGATTAAAAACCAAGTGTTGCAGATATATTTGTTCAACAGGTATATCAGATTTGCTTACTGCTACTCCTTTAAATACTTTTACACAAGAACCCGATCATTCAAAAATTGTGTAATTAAACTTATTATTCTGAATTCGTTACAGGAACCTGCCGGATTCAAAAAAACAGAAACGATTTTTTTTGCAGGACGCATGGGAGCTGAGAAGATATATCACTAAATAATTATTGTATGTAACCAGAGAAATTTTATGATAAATTTGTATAGAGCATCAAAATATGAGTAAAAAGAGAATAACATATATCCATGTTTTTATCTGGCTTTTTGCAATTTTTGCAAATCTCCCCTATTCAACTATGAACCAGGGTTTGTCGGCTCAGGAAATTGTTGGCAATATAATTGCCTTCTTATATCTGATGTTTATATTTTATCTGTTCTATCTTGTTATGGCTCCTCGTTTCCTGATAAAAAATAAGCTGGATCTGTTTTTTGGTTTGTCATTCCTCGTAGTGTTAATAATGCCATTTTTCGGATATACAATCCTTTTCTTTTCCAAAGCTGTTTTTGAAGGTGATTTTCACCACTTCTACGGTTTATATTCGTTCAAAATGCATATGAGTGGTTATTTCCCGGTGCTCACTGCTGCAGTTTTCGGATCTTTTTTTTGCGTTATTATTAACTGGATTAGGACCTTGAACCAAAAGACAGAACTTGACAGACAGAAACTGGCTGTAGAGCTCGACCTGCTTAAAAGCAAACTCAATCCCCATTTTCTGTTCAACACTCTTAATAATATCGACTCACTGATACAACAGAATCCAGCTGAGGCTTCATCGGCTCTCATAAAGCTTTCTGATATTATGCGATATCTTACATATGAAACTTCATCGGAAGTGGTTGATCTAAGAAGGGAGATTGAATACATTCGCAATTTCATTGACTTATACCGTATAAGAATTAAAACACCTGATGATATCTGTTTTGAAGTTCACGGTGACCTTAATATCATGATAGCTCCTGCTCTTTTTGTCCCGCTGATAGAAAACGCTTTTAAATTCGCCAGCTTCAGAACCGGGAAACCCGGAGTGGATATTAAATTGTCTTCGGATAATGGCATTGTTGTTTTCGAGATTTCTAATTTCTTTGAGAGCAACCTGAATGTCGCTGATAATGGTCATTCAGGATATGGATTAATAAATTTGAGAACACGCCTTGATCTTATGTATCACGAAAAATATCAATTGATTATTGAACCTGGGGATAAGTCCTACCATGTAATACTTACTATAAACACAAATGCAGATTAGTTGTATCGCAATTGATGATGAGCCTTTGGCTTTATCTAAACTTGAAGGTTTTATTTCAAAAGTTCCCGATCTGAAACTGATCAGAACATTTGACAATGCTATTGAGGCCATCGGCTGGCTCAAAGAGAACAATTCTGATCTGATCTTTCTTGATATCAGGATGGAACAACTGACAGGTATCCAATTTCTTGAAGCTACAGGATCGAACGCCAGAATTATATTAACAACAGCATATGATCAATATGCAATAAAGGGGTTTGAACTGAATGTCACTGATTATCTGTTAAAACCCTTTTCTTTCCAACGGTTCGTCCAGGCAGTAAATAAGGTAATGGAATATTTCTCTCAAAAGAATGATACTTCACAATCGTCAAAAAAAACTGATGGTTATATCTTCATAAAAACTGAATACAGGTTCGAAAGAGTTGATATAGATGATATTCTTTATATCGAAGGGATGAAAGACTATCTGAGGATCATCTGTAAAAGCAGGAAGATAATGACTTTACAGAGTTTCCGGAAGGTTGAAGAGAGTCTGCCCGCAAATAAATTTTGCAGGGTTCATAAATCGTTCATTGTGGCGTTAGACAAAATCAAATCAATTGAGCGGGGCGTTATCCTGATTGCTGATCAGAGAATCCCTATCAGCAATACTTACAAAGAAATCTTCTTTTCCAAAATCAAATTATAAGAATTCATTTCTGAGCTCTCAAGTGTTTCTTAGTGTTTCTTAGTGT
>DCFT01000128.1:44713-60350 GCA_002319885.1 Bacteroidales bacterium UBA1797 | reverse complement strand
GTTTCTTAGTGTTTCTTAGTGTTTCCCGGGTTGTTGAAATCCAAAACCCATGCATTAGTACAAACTCAATGCGGCTAGCTGATTCTTAACGGTAGGATTAATTTAAAAGTACTGCCTTTGCCTTCTTCACTTTCAACCCAAATCTTTCCATTATGTTTCTCAACAAATTCTTTACTTAAAAAGAGCCCGAGTCCTGTTCCCTTCTCATTTTCTGTTCCACGGGTTGAAAGGTGAGTGTCGATTCTGAAAAGCTTATCCACTGTTTCCTGAGACATTCCGATTCCCGTGTCAGTTACAGATATTTCCACCTGATTGCCATGCGTATCAGCATTTATCTGAACCTGACCATTCTTATGAGTATACTTTACTGCATTTGTAATAAGGTTCCGTAAGATCGTTTTGATCATATTTTTGTCTGCCAAAATCGTTAAGCTATCATCAACATAGCTTTTTATTTCAATATTTTTTCCTGCAGCCATATCATCAATAAGAGTAATTTCATCTTTTAAAATTTCACTTAAGATTAGATGTTCCGGAGTAAATGAGATCTTACCTCGTTGCGAATTAGCCCATTCCAGCAGGTTTTCAAGTAGCCTTAATGTCTGGGTTGCGGAGGTATTTATCATTTCAGTATACTCATAGAATGTAGCAGGATCATTTAATCTGATGGATTCTTTCATCATGTCGCTAAAACCAATAATGGTATTAAAAGGGTTCTTTAGGTCATGAGCAATTATTGAAAAGAATTTATCTTTTGAGGCATTTAATTCATTTAATTCAGCAGTTTTCACTGCCACAGTTTTTTCAAGATGTATTTTCTGTTTTTTCAGTTGCCGTGTACGAATCTGGAAAATTAAGACTATTACAATTATTATAACAGATAGTATAATAGTTCTAAACCACCATGTCTTCCAGAATGGTGGTAAAATATCAATTTTTAAAGAAGTTCCCTTATCATTCCAGACACCATCATCATTTGAGGCTTTTACTCTGAAGGTATATTCTCCAGGATCAAGGTTTGTATAGGTTACATATCGTCGTGAGGCATCTGTATAGTTCCAGTCTTTTTCAAAACCTTCCATAATATATGAATACTGATTCTTTTTCGGATGGACGTAATTTATTGCTACAAATGAGAAAGAAAAAACGGATTGGTTCCAGTTAAGTCTGATTACTTTTGCTTCACTGATATGAGTCTGAAATTGTGCTCCCGGAACCGCATATACAACCGGTTTATTGAATATTTGGAAATCAGTAATATAAACCGGAGGTATGAAGGTATTGTCCTTCAGGCTATCGGGATTGAAAGAATTGAAACCTCTGTATCCTCCAAAATACAATTCTCCTTCACGTGTTTTAAGAAAAGATTGCTGATAAAACTGGTCTCCCTGCAGCCCGTCTTCTTTTGAATAATTTCTAATCTTGTTAATTTCCGGATTAAGTCTGCAGATACCATTATTAGTGGATATCCAGATATCGCCATTTTTATCCTGAGTGATAGCCTGGATTCTGTTGTTGGGTAAAATGTTTGAAATATCAAATGTTTTAAGGATCGTTCCATCTTTGTTGCACATGAATAATCCTTTTGTGTTGCTTCCTACCCATATATATCCTGACCTGTCTTTATAAAATGATCCAATATCATTATCAGGGAAATGAAATACTTTAAAAGAATGCGTTATATTGTCGAAAAGATCTAATCCATTCTGTGTACAAATCCATATATTTTTTTCATCATCCTCATAAAAGAACCAACTATTATTTCCACTTATAGAACGGGGGTTTCCAGGGTCGGGTCTGAATCGTCTGGTCACTCCCTTGCCAATTTCAAATAAGTCAATACCTACATTATAAATGCTTATCCACAATGTGTTATTATGATCGATAAAAAGATTCCATATTGTTTTATCAGATATACTTGAAGGATTTTTCTCATCAGGCAAATACCGGGTAAACCTGCCCGTTTTTCTGTTGTACCGGTTAAGCCCGGCATCCCATGTACCTATCCACATATCGTGATTTTTATCTTCAGCTATACCACGTATAACATTTCCGCTAATGCTGTAAGGATTTGCCGGGTCGTGTTTAAAAATTTCAAATTCTCCGGTTTTTGGGTCAAGTACACTTATACCGCCTCCATCCGTACCTATCCAGATTAAACCAAGATGATCTTCATAAAAATTACCAACAAAATTATAAGATAATGATTTGGGGTTATTACTATTATGTTTGAATAGATTGAATCGCTCTTTTTTAGGATAATAATAATTGATGCCTCCTCCCGATGTACCAATCCAGAGAATCCCCTCCCTGTCCCTGTAGAAGCACCATACACCATTGTTATTCAGTCCGGCATCATTTGAATCCTTGTACATTATATAATCAAATGTCTTGGATAATTTATCGAATCTGTTTATACCGCCCTGATCAACCGCGAGCAACAAGAACCTGTCATCTTCAGGAATAATGTCAAGTACAAAATTCAGGTTAGTCCCTTTTCCGTCACCTTTTATACCGAAATGTTCAAACTTATCAGCTGCCGGATCATAAGAAAAGAAACCAATGCCATCTGTTGCTATCCATATCTTATCCTCTTTATCGATATACACACTTTTATAACTAAAGCCACCAAAACCAACAGCCTTATCCTCATATTTTGTAAATACAGATGTCCTTGGATCAAAACGAGTGATTCCAGGACTTAGCGATCCTATCCAGATATAGCCTTTTGAGTCAACGGCAGCCATACGCGATGGTCGGACGGATAATCCATGCCTTTGCGGCTCAAACGAATATCTTGTAAAATTCTGATTATCGGGGTTCCATTTATTTAAACAACTGCCATCCGTAAGAATCCATAGATTTCCTTCTTTATCCTCAACAATTCCTGTTATACAATTGCTGTTTAA
Source organism: Bacteroidales bacterium UBA1797 (assembly GCA_002319885.1). Lineage (GTDB taxonomy): Bacteria > Bacteroidota > Bacteroidia > Bacteroidales > VadinHA17 > LD21. The sequence goes on along the minus strand of DCFT01000128.1, from coordinate 57,441 downwards.
ACTATTGTTATCTGTATTGCTTTTTTTAAATACCGTAAAATTATTACTTGCAGGATTGTACAAATTCAAACCATTATAGGTTCCAAACCAAAGATTTTTCCATTTGTCTTCATAAATGCAGGTCAGGATATCACTACTGATTGTTCCGGTCGTTTTATCATCATGTCTGTATTTCTTTACTTCATAGCTATCAAATTTATCAAGCCCCACATCTGTTCCTATCCAAAGATAATCCTTGCTATCTTTAAAAATACACCTGATCCGGTTGCTCGAAAGGCCATCATCTACAGTCAGGTAATCGAATTTTGAGTACTGTTTCTGAGCATATAAACCTGATATTCCGCCGAAAAAGCAAAATAATAAAATCACAAAGCATCTACTTAAAGAATTAATGGACATTATTTTTTGAATATATGATACAATCCCCTCACTAATCATATTTCAAGCGGAATTGAAGTAATAACTTCAGATTTTTAAAGATATAGTTTTTTAGACAATAATTTCTTTAAATAGCATGAAATTAGAATGAATGGTTAGTATAAATGCAGATTATTATTGTGACATGCTTAAGATAAGGATCAACCAAAATTGGCCGTGGCTGAGGGAATAACGAATTTGAAAACACTACCCTTACCATATTCACTCTCGACCCAGATTTTGCCTCCATGCTTTTCAACAAATTCTTTACATAAAAAAAGTCCAAGCCCGGTGCCCTTTTCATTTTCCGTCCCCTTTGTTGAGAGGTTACCATCCAATCTGAAAAGTTTTGCCATGGTTTCATCTGTCATACCAATACCGTTATCCGCCACAGAGATCTCTGCCTGATTATTGACGATAATGGCCTTAACTTCCACTATACCGTTCTTTCGAGTAAATTTGATAGCATTGGTTATAAGGTTCCGCAAGATCGTTTTGATCATGTTTAAATCGGCAGATATTGTCAGATTATCATCAAAGGAGTTTCTGAGATCTATACTTTTCTCCATAGCCATCTCATTCAGAATACTGAATTCATCATTAAAAAGCTCGGATAATTTAATTGGCACAGGTTTAAACAATATTTTCCCGGTTTGTGATCTTGCCCATTCCAAAAGATTTTCAAGCAATCTTAAAGTCTGAACTGCAGAACTATGAATGATAGTAGCAAATTCCTTAGTTTTTTCAGGTTGTAACGGGTGAATTTCATCAGTAAGAATCTCACTGAATCCAATTATTGTATTGAAAGGGTTCTTGAGGTCATGTGCAATAATAGAGAAGAATTTATCCTTTGACACATTGAGTTCACTTAGTTCAGAAGTTTTTATTTCTACCAGTTTTTCAAGAAGGATCTTTTGATTTTTTAATTGGCGAACACGATTCAGATAGAAGGAAATGAATACTAATATCACTGCCGAAATAACAATCAGTCTGAACCACCATGTACTCCACCATGGTGGCAGAATTGTGATACTGATTGATGTTCCAGTGTTGTTCCATATCCCATCATTATTCGAACCTTTAACACGGAATACATAATTACCCGGACTCAGATTCGTATAAGTTGCTTCATTTCTGTTTTTAGTATAAATCCATTCCTTGTCAAAATTTTCCAATATATACGCATACTTATTTTTTTCAGGTGCTGAAAAATCCATTGTGGCAAATTCAAAAGTAAGGACAGATTGTTTATAGGATAAAGTCAGAGAGTGTGTTTCTGTAATATTTTTATTCAGAGGAGAGTTCTTTACACCCGGCTTGACACTCTCATTAAATATTTTAAGATCAGTGATTAAAATCTCCGGAATAATTTTATTTTCGACAATTTTTTGAGGATAAACTATATTAAATCCTTTTGTGCCGCCCATAAAAAGAGCACCATTTTTCGCTTTTAGAATGCTTCTTTCCGTGAATTCATTACTTTGCAAACCATCAGCTTTATTATAATTTTTCAGTCTGTCATGTTTGGTATCAAACCTGCATATCCCTCCGTTTGTGGTAACCCATAGGATGCCGGAATTATCAAAAACAAGCGCTTTTATAAAATTATCAGGCAATCCGTCTTTTTCATAAAATCTTTTAAATGAACCATTAACCGGATTGAACCGGTTAAGGCCATCCGGGGTACCTATCCAGATACAAGAGTCATTCTCTGGCAGAATATCGGTAACCCTGGAAAAGCTCAAACTATTTTCATTCCTGATATCTGAGGCGAATGATGTAAAATGACCATCAGCAGGAGAAAAAATCTGAAAATTTTCAAGTGTTCCCAATAAAAGTCGTCCCCTGGAATATTTTACAATTTTAACGATCATTTCGTTTCCAATATCGCTGTTTGCCGGTGAATAACTTGTAAATTTATTTTCTTTAATCTGGAAATGAATTAAACCATGTTCAAGACTACCCAGCCAGAGATCATCATTAAAACCTTCCACAACGGCAAAAATATTGTTATCCTGAATCCCACTGTTTTTAGATGTAAATGATGTAAATGTTTTATTTTTTCTATCAAAACGAACCAGTCCGCCAGCCCAGGTTCCCAGCCAGATTCTTTTTCTGGAATCTTCCAACATACAAAGAACGGAATTGCTGTTTAAGGTTGAATTATCTATATTGAATCGTTCAAAGCGACGTGTTTGTTCATTAAAGAGGTTTAATCCACCACCGTCAGTACCCACCCAGATCGCTGACGTGTCATCCTGTAAAAAACATGCCACAGAATTATGACTCAAACTGAATGGTGCTCCTGGCAATCTCTGATATTTATTTATTGCATCACTATGATTCTTTGCAATATTGAGACCGCCTGTATAGGTTCCAATCCACAGATTCCCTGCTCTATCCTGATATATCGTTTCAATCGATTCATTATTCAAGCTCTGTGGATCGTAATCATCTATCCTGTAGTGCCAGAAACCTTTATTTACCTTATCAAATAAATTCAGACCACCATTCTCTGTCCCAATCCACAAATTTCCAGAGTCGTCAACAAAAAGACAGGTTACCTGATTAATCGAAAGACTTTTTTTATCATGGCTGTCATACTCGTAATGTGTTAATTCTATTGTCTCACCCTTATGATTGTTCATAAGACAATAGATACCTTCAGTACTTCCAAACCAGATGTTTCCTTCATTATCCTCAGCTATATCACTGAAAATAGTATGCGATAAATCGTCACCAGCATTCTCGACCCTGGTTATATGCATAAATGTTTGTGAATCCGGCAGATACAGATTCAATCCAAACCGGGTAGTTACCCAAAGTCTGTTTAATTTATCACTCATTACTGATTTAACATCATCATTGCTCAGACTTCCGGGTTTTGAAGGGTCATGAGTAAATCTGACTATTGTGTTTTTTGTCCTGTCAAAATATATCAACCCTTCATTTGTAGCTAACCATAGATTGCCCATTGAATCCTCAATTATCTTTGCGATAGTGCAGAATATCCCATTTAAAGGAGATGATGTATCAGACATGTAATTAAAAAAACAATCCTTTTCCCTATTGTAAGAACATAGTCCATTCTCAGTCCCGATTAATAAATTTTTATTATGATCCTCAAACAGCGTCTGTACAACGTTATTTGGCAAACTGGCAGGATCAGAGGGATTATTTTTATAAATTATGAATTTAAAACCATCATACCTATTGAGACCATCAGGAGTAGCAATCCAAACAAAACCTTTATGATCCTGTATTATGTTTGAGACAATTGATGAAGAAAGACCATCATCAATTGTCAGTTTCTTGAATTTCAAGTGCTTAGGCTGGGCATATAACTCTGATATGCAAGCAAATACCAGAATAAATAAGTGAATAAAAAATAGTGTGAAATATCGAAATTTCAACTCGTTTATTTTTAGATTTAACAAATATAGTAAATAATAGTCCCAATAATTATTGCCTTTACCAAAACTGTTTATTTTTACAACTTACTTAAGGGAATCCTCATACTATGAAAATCAAGGCATCAAGAATATATTTCTTGTCGTTTATACTGTTCCTTATATGTTTTAATGCTTTTAGTCAGGTTGTTGATTCATCGTCATTTATTCTAACCCCGCGACAAAGTTTTTATTCTTATGAACGAAAAGGTGAATTTCTTCTCCATGTACCTCCTTCCTTATCAAAAAATCATTTATCAGTCAATATTAAGATAGAAGATGCCAATACTGTTTCATGGAATGGTATTCCAGGCAGGAATATTCTGCGGTTGCCATTCTCTCTGGATAAAAAACCCGCAGTTTATACTGTAGTAGCTACCATAACGGTTAATATAGTTCCAGAAAAAATATACATCACCAGATGTGATCTGATTGTACTGCCATATAAATCAAACGAAGTAAAAACAGACAAATTCACAGGTGGATTGATAGTAAACAAGTTACCATTTTTTCCTTTCGGTTTCTACTGTTACTCCCCGATATTTCCTTCATTACCTGAAGAAGAGGTCGTAAAAGGGTTTAATCTTATATCTCCTTATCAGAAGATACTAAATGAAACTCTTAATGAGAGAAAAGCTTATATGGATAGATGTGCCGAACTAGGCATGAAAGTACTTTATAACCTTCTTTCAGTTTCGGGAGGTGGTGGAGTTGGTTCGAGGATTGACAGTATGAGCGATGGAGAAAAAAGGAAACTTCTGATCGATGAAATTAAGACCTTCAGAGATCATCCAGCATTGCTTGGATGGTACATTTCAGATGAACCAAATGGAACAAAAGTAACACCTGAATCGCTTGAAGAAATTTACAATACCGTAAAAGAAAATGATCCATGGCATCCTGTTTCGATAGTATTTATGGCTCCTTTTATAACTGCTTCAAAATATTCTTCAGCCCTCGATATTGTAATGGCCGATCCATACCCTATACCCGATCATCCTGTTTCATTACCCGGAGATGTAGCAAATCTGTTACGGAACGAATTTAAAGGGAAGAAGCCATTCTGGATTGTACCACAGGCTTTTGGAGGCGGGGAATTATGGAGTCGCGAACCGACTTCCCAGGAAATCAGGTCAATGACATGGCAATCAATTATAAACGGTGCAACCGGAATTCAATATTTTGTGCGACAGGGTCTTAATTATTTTCCAAAGTCCCCGGCTACATGGAGCGAATGCGGAAAAATGGCAATGGAAGTAGCTGAGCTGACACCATGGCTCCTTTCCGATGAAGAGACATTACCGGTTGAATCAATTTCCGGAAATGTATCAGTTACCTCCAGGTTTCATAATGGCCAGTTGATCATTATGGCGGTCAATAAAATAAATGAACCTTTGAGTACTTCCTTCCGGATAACAGGGTTTTATACAGGAAAGGCACGAGTACTTTTTGAAAACCGTTTTGTTCCGGTCAGAGGTGGATTAATTACTGATGTGCTGGCACCTTTTGGAACGCAGGTTTATCTAATTGACATAAACCCGGAAAAACACCAATCTGCTGTCTCAAATACAAACCTGATTAGGGACCCCGGTTTTGAAGATCTAACAAGTCCAGGATTACCTTCAGCCTGTTATGCACGACCTGGTGGAGACAGAGGGGCAACGTATTTTCTCGATACACGGGAATATCTCGATGGTAATCATGCACTCAGAATAATCACTCCTGAAGCCCATAAAAGCCTGGCAATAAGGTTTTTCCCGTTTACTGTCAGAGCCGGTGCATCCTATACGATTTCGCTTTGGGCAAAATCTGACCCAGAACAGAGAATTTCATATGTAACGGAAGAGGAAAATCCTCGTCTATATGAAAAAAAGGAGATGCCACAATACGTTGAAATTTCCGTTGGTGATTTTGGCCGGGCAAGATTTGTTCCTGATAATCAATGGAGAGAATATATGACATTTATTAATATACCATCTGATACCCTGCCCCGATTTAAAACAAACCTCATTCTTAAAATGCCGGGGCAAGGTGTTGCATGGTTCGATCAGGTTAAGATAACTGAGGATAAATAAAAATAAAATGAATGTCGCATTTCTAAAACAGGTATTGGAGCCCATCTGCCCGATCCAGGAAACGAAAAAGGTTAATCTAGTGTTAATATCTTACTTTATTAAAGATATCATATATTTTTTAGTATAACTTTAAACCAGAACCTATTATCTACATAGTCCATTTACTCTTATTCCTTTTATTATGTTAAAGAACCTTATAAAAACAGCTTTCAGACATATCCGTAAACACTTAGGTTACAGTATTCTGAATGTTCTTGGATTAACACTTGGTATCACAAGTGCCATATTCCTCATAATTTATGTGTCCGATGAATTGAGCTATGACAGGTACCATGAAAAAGCCGACCGTATCTACCGGGTTTCAAGCTCTATAAAAGAACCTGACGACCAATTTACATGGATTGTTGCACAAATACCGTTCGGACCTCAGGTAGCACATGATTATCCTGAAGTACAGTCATTCGTCAGGTTTATAAATATGCCACGTGCTCTTTATAAATATGAAGACAAAGAATTCAATGAAGAAAACTTTTATTACGTTGATTCGACCTTGTTTGACATATTCACTTATAAAGTCTTAAAAGGCGAGGTAAAATCTGCCTTGCTCGCACCGAAAAAGATCATTCTCACTGAAAAAATTGCAAATAAATACTTTGGAAAGACCGATCCTATAGGAAAAACTCTTACTACCGGTACCGATACCTACGAAGTCACCGGAGTAATTCAGGATGTTCCAACTAACTCACATTTCCGGTTTGATGCCGTGGCTTCAAGGAATAACTTGCCTAAGCAACTCGGAAGCTGGGGTAATTTCGGAGTATACACATACCTGCTATTTCCTGAAAAATTTGATGTCAAGGCTTTCGAGACTAAGATGGAAGGCATGTATGATGCTTATATGAAGACTATTTTCGGGCCTTTGAATATATCAATCAAATACCATCTTGAGCCGCTTACCCGGATTCATCTTTATTCAACAAATGCGAATGAACCGGAACCAACAGGCAGTATCACATATGTTTACATTTTTTTAATTGTTGCAATCTTTCTTGTTCTCATTGCAGCTATGAATTATATGAACCTGGCTACGGCACGATCAACAAGACGGGCGCGTGAAGTGGGTTTGAGAAAAGTTGTTGGCTCACGCCGTGGACCGCTGGTGATGCAGTTTTTATCAGAATCACTCGTATATACCGTTATTTCCCTTCTTATCAGTATTATTCTAATTATAGTATTATTGCCTAAATTCAATCTTCTCGCCGGAAAATCGTTTGATCTCCATATCATTTATAGTCCTGTTGTATTACTTAGCCTGCTCGCTGTAATAATTATCGTTGGTATTTTCGGAGGAAGCTATCCCGCATTTTTCCTTTCACGATTCAGTCCGGTTACAGTGCTTAAAGGTGAGATTACGCAGGGATCAGCAGGCAGTCTTTTTAGAAAAATCCTGGTTGTGATACAGTTTACTGTTTCTGTGATAATGATAATCTGTACACTGGTCGTATTCAGACAATTGAATTACCTCAAGACTGCAGATCAGGGATTTGACCAGAAGGATGTCATTAGTCTGCAGCTAAACGGACCGATGGTAAGAAAGTATCCTGTTCTGAAACAGGTTCTGCATGAGAACCAGAATATAAAATATGTAACATCAACAAATACGGGAGTGGGTGACGGTTCAGGGAAGGTTATCTTTAACGTGGAAACAGATCAGGGTATGTCACAACGGGGTGTGAATTTTGCTGTGGTCGATTATGATTTTATTGAGACACTTGGAATAAAAATACTTAAGGGACGTAATTTTCAGCAGGATATGCCATCAGACACGCTAACCGGAGTTGTGGTAAATGAAACATTTGCCAAAAGAATGAATTGGACTGATCCTATTGGCAAAAAGGTTGAATTAAAGCCTTTTATTGATGGCAGGGTAATCGGCTTAATGAAGGATTATCATCAGACCGGAATGTACAATGCAATTGAATCGCTGATGCTTCTTTACCGGCCTATGAATAATATAATCTACATTAAACTGAGCGGTACCGAAACTAATCAAACGCTGAGTTTTATCGAAAAGAAATGGAAGGAAATTTTCCCCGATCAGCCATTCGCTTATACATATCTTTCTGAAAGATTTAACCATCAGTTTGAAGCAGATGAAAAGCGAGGATTAATATTTACAATGTTTACAATACTGGCTATTCTCATTGCCTGTCTGGGATTATTTGGCTTAGCCTCATATATGGTAGAACAACGTACGAAAGAAATTGGCATAAGGAAAGTGTTCGGAGCGAACGAAAATAAGATACTAGGATTGATCTCAAAAGATTTTCTGATACTCGTGGCAATCGGAATTGTAATTGCAGTCCCGCTGGCTTATTTCATTATGAGCAAATGGCTTGAGAATTATGTCTACCGCACTAAGATAGGTGTGCCACTATTACTGATAGCTGCACTGCTTACATTCCTGATAACATTCTTAACAATAAGTTATAAAGCCTACCAGGCTTCAGTAATGAATCCGGCAAGAGCACTGAAGACAGAATAGCAATCTGATTGAGGCAAAAAAATTGTATTACAATGAACAAGTACATCTATGTAACATCTCTTATAGCATCGCTCATATTGACTGGTTGCGGAAAACAAAGTTTTAATACCAATTACAAAGGCAATACCGAACCGTTGCTCAGCAATGCATACATAAGACTTCCTCTGGGAACTGTAAAGCCGGCCGGATGGTTGAAGTCACAATTGGAGGATCAGGCAGAAGGACTTACCGGAAATCTCGACGATTTCTGGCCCGATATTGTCAATTCATCGTGGCACGGTGGAACCGGAGAAACGTGGGAACGGGGACCCTATTATCTCGACGGCCTGGTTCCTGTCGCATACCTTCTTAACGACGAGCATCTTATTAACAAAGTAAAAACCTGGATTGAACCGATACTTGCAAGCAGTAATGATACCGGCTGGTATGGTCCGGCTAAAAACAAGGATCGTTGGCCCCTCGCTGTTGCAAACAAGGTTCTGATGCAGTATTATGAAGCCAGCGGAGATAAAAGAGCTCTGAATGTACTTACAAAATACTTCAGATATCTGCATGACTCTAAACCTGACTGGCCTGATAAAGACTGGAGGGGGGTAAGGGCAATGGAAAATGCTGTTACCGGCTACTGGCTATACAGACAGACTGGAGAACAATGGATACTTGAAACAATAAGCTCAATTGAGAAAAACAGTTTTGACTGGACATCCTATTATGAAAAATTCCCGTGGGATTCAACGGCTGTAGCAGATAAAAAAGTTCCATACAACTGGGGACCTGAAGGTCTGACTGCACATGTAGTAAATAATGCAATGGCAATAAAATACCCCGGTTTATGGTATCAGCAATCTAAAGATGAAAGATTTAAAAAAGCTGTCTTCTCAGGAATTGAAAAATACGATCTTAACCATGGACAACCCGGAGGCAGATTCTCGGGCGATGAACATCTGTCAGGAAAAAGCCCTGCTCAGGGATCAGAGTTATGCTCTGTAGTAGAGTATATGTTTTCCCTTGAAGAGCTATATGAGATCTTTGGAACAAATACTTTGGCTGACCGGCTCGAATTGCTTGCATACAATTCGCTGCCCGGTACAACCACTCCTGATATGTGGGCACATCAGTATGATCAGCAGGCAAACCAGGTACTGGTATCGGCGGCAAAAAGAGACTGGAGCTCAAATGGTGACTATTCAAATATTTACGGACTAATGCCTGACTTTGCATGCTGTCTGGCAAATATGCATCAGGGATGGCCTAAGTTTATTGAGAGTATGTGGATGGCAACGAATGATAATGGTCTTGCCCTTGCAGCTTACGGACCATCTGAAGTAAAAGCCAGAGTAGGGAACGGCAGAGAGGTGACAATTTCAGAAGAAACAGACTATCCGTTCAATGGATCCGTTAAGCTTACAATTAATACGGAGAAAGCTGTAAGGTTTCCAATAGATATCAGGATTCCGGCCTGGGCCGATTCGATAAATATAAGATTCAAAGGCAGAAATATTAAAATCAAAAACATCTCAACATACAGAATTAAGGAGAGATGGAGAAATGGAGATCAGATTTTTGTGGATCTGCCAATGAAGTTACGCGTTGAGAAGGCGTACAATAATTCAATAGCTATCTTACGCGGTCCGTTATATTTTTCACTACGGATTGATAAAGAGTATAAAAGCGTCAAAATCAATTATGATAATTTTAGTTATAAAGGAAGCATAGACTGGGAGATTGATCCAAAAAGTTCATGGAATTACGGATTACTTATTAGTAAAAACAATATTATGCGGGGAATTCAAGTGACAGAAACCACCCCAGGCAAGTATCCTTTTTCAGATACCGGAGATATGATATGGTCAGCTGATTCAGGGAAATATTTAGTATCAACCCGTGAGGCTCCTGTCATTATAAAAGCCAGAGGCATGAAAATTCCGGAGTGGAGAATGAAGGATAATTCTGCAGACGTTCCTCCTGTCAGCCCTGTAAAACCAGAGGGAGATGCTGAAATTATTACACTTGTCCCATATGGATGTGCAAGACTAAGGATAACTGAATTTCCGGTAATGGATGTTGTCCTCATGGAGGATTTGTTGAGGCACGGAAAATAAATCAAGATCCCTCCTGTGGTTGTGGAAAAAATCCTTTTTAACCACAAAGCACACTAAGAAATCACAAAGGGCACAAAGCTAGGACCCTAGCTTTAAATTCTTTGTGAACTTTGCGCCTTCCAGATAACTCCCGATAGCAATCGGGACGGGACTTTGTGACCTTTGTGGTTAATGGATTTCGACTTATTCAACAGCCCGTAAATTCTCGTTTTTTAGATAATTTTTCTTATAGTGGAAATTAGCGGCAGATACTGCTTGTTTTTTCTTTTAGCCACTCTTTTTCTTCACCGGATAAATAGGGGCTGAGTTTTTCATAAACTTCAGCATGATACGAATTTAGCCAGTCGATCTCTTTCTTGTCCAGTAAAGATATATCAATCAGAGATTTATCAATAAAGCATAGAGAAACTGTATCAAATTTCAGGAAATTTCCGAATTCAGTTTCCTCCTCTTCAAAACAAAGAATCAGGTTTTCTATTCTGATACCATATTCACCCTCCCTGTAAATTGCTGGTTCATCGGAAATGAGCATGCCGGGTTTGATAACAGTTTTTGAGGTACCGCCTGATCCTTGCCCAATATTTTGAGGGCCCTCATGGACATTAAGGCAGAAACCAACACCATGTCCTGTACCATGCCCATAATTAAGACCATTCTCCCATAGAGCCTTACGTGCTAACACGTCAAGCTGATAACCTTTCGTACCATCAGGAAATTTTGCAAGAGCAAGATTAATCGTTCCTTTTAGTACCAGAGAAAAATCCTGTTTCTGCCTGCCGGAAGGTCTGCCTATTGCAATAGTTCTTGTAATGTCTGTGGTACCATCAAGATACTGACCACCGGAATCGATCAACAGAATACCATCAGTGTCTATTGCTTTATCTGATTCATTCGTCGCGGAATAATGGGGTAAAGCACCATGATCTTTAAATGCAACAATTGTTGAAAAACTCGGTCCAAGATAGTTCTCGTTTTCAGACCTGAAGCTGTTTATCTTTTCACCCAGTGAAAGCTCTGTTAACAGATCCGACCCAATATTCTTTTCGAGCCAGAAGAAGAACCGGGTAAGTGCCACTCCATCTTTGATCATTACCTTCCCTATGTTATCAATTTCAGTTTTGTTCTTAACTGCTTTCAACTGAGTTGGAATTGTCAGATCTTCTGTAATTTTCATCCCGGGCGGAACAGAATTGAATAATACCGATGAGGTAGTTGCCTGATTAAGCAGTATTGAAGAGTCAGATGGTAATGATGACAGAATACCGGCTGTTTCTTCATAAGGCAACATAACAACCTCGAGCTTATCGAACACTGCAGCAAGTTTTAATGGAATCTTACTCTCTTCTATAAAAAGAAGTACCTGTTCTTTACCCACAATAGCAAACGATATCACCACAGGACTGTACGGAATATCACTTCCCCTGATATTTAGCATCCACATTATATCATCAAGTGAAGTAAGAAGATGATAATCAATTTCTTTCATTCTCATAACTTCCCTGACATCAGCAATCTTAACTGCCCGCTCTTTTCCGCAAAAATAAACAGAATGATCAAACGCAGGATTGTTGGGCATATCGGGACGATTGGTCCATATTGAGGAAATCAGATCACTATCAAAATCGAATAATATCTTTTTGTTTACCAACGACTTTTCTATCTTCCGGGTCAGGTCAATGGAAAATATTCTGCCATTAAGTGCAATTTTACTACCTGAATCAATATTATCAGTCAGCCAGAATACGAAGTCATACTTTACGCCTGATGAAGGTTTCATCAGTACAAAACCTGTATCAATGAGCTGTTTCTCAGCCTGAATATAATACCGTGAATCGGTCCATAAACCGGCAAATGATTCTGTTATAACAACTGTTGCAGCGGAACCGGTAAAACCTGTTAACCACCTAATTATTTGCCAATGACCGGGGACATATTCACCTATATGAGGGTCAGTTGATGGAATTATATAGACGTCTGTAAGATTTTCCTTCATTGCTTTCCTCAGGGAGGAGAGCTTCTCGGTGTTATTCATTTTATAAAGGCGGATAAAATATTGGGGCTGTTCGAAAGGTTGAAATCCATTAACCACAAAGGTTACAAAGGTTTTTCACAAAGTTCACAAAGTTCCGTCCCGATAGCT
>DCFT01000128.1:32543-44390 GCA_002319885.1 Bacteroidales bacterium UBA1797 | reverse complement strand
GACGGGAGCTATCGGGACGGGAGCTTTCAAAATGAAATACATTGATTTAGCTTTGTGTACTTTGAGCCTTCATTGAGCCCTTTGTGGTTAAAAAGGTCTTTTCAACATCCCCTGTTTCATGTACGTTTAAATTATAGGCTTTTAACCTCATTCACCAGGTTCTGAAGAGTGCTCTTTGCATCTCCAAAAAGCATTCTTGTCTTATCATTATAGAACAACAAATTTTCAATAGCGGCATAACCTTTGCCCATACCACGTTTCATGACAATGATATTCTTAGCATCACGTGCCTTGATGATCGGCATTCCGTATATAGGACTTGACGGATCATCTTCAGCAGCAGGATTTACAACATCATTTGCACCGATAACCACAATTACATCGGTATTTGGCAGATCAGGATTTATTTCATCGCTTTCAATAAGCTGTTCATAAGGCACATCAGCTTCTGCAAGTAAAACATTCATATGCCCGGGCATACGTCCTGCAACAGGATGAATAGCATACCTGACCTCTACGCCTTTCTCTTCCAGAATTTTATCAAGTTCATGGCAGATATGCTGAGCCTGAGCTACAGCAAGACCATAGCCCGGAACGATTACCACTTTTCTGGAATAAGTAAGAAGAACGGCAGCATCAGAGATTGATATCTCTTTCACTGAACCGGTAACAGTAACATTGGTCTGTCCTCCTCCACCGAACACTCCAATAATGACGTTCAATAATGAACGGTTCATTGCCTTACACATAAGAACTGTCAGAATTGTTCCGGCCGAACCCACCAGTATCCCTCCTGTAAGCATTATCTGGTTATTATACAGGAAGCCCCCCATTGCTGCAGCTACTCCGGTAAATGAGTTAAGAAGCGAGATTACTACAGGCATATCAGCTCCTCCTATCGGCATAACAAATAAAACACCGTATATTACTGATATTGCGAACATTATATAAACTAAGGGGGCAAGTTCAGCGCTCGACCGGACATGGCGTGTCATAATGAAAATTATGAATCCTATCAGTATGGCAAGAATTGTGAGATTTACATACCTCATAGCTTTTATGCGCATATCACCAATTCTTCCATCGAGTTTCCCAAATGCTATCATACTCCCGGCCCATGAAACAGTTCCTATCATAAGACCCAAAAGTATTGCAAGCACCTCGCCATTAGCCATGCCGCTTTTAGCAATAAGTTCAGGACTAACATTCGGAAATTCAATCATTGATATAAGTGCTGCAGCGGCTCCGCCCATTCCATTGAAAAATGATACCAACTGTGGCATTGCCGTCATTTTGACCCGTTTTGCAATAACCCATCCAATAACACTGCCAATGGCTATCGCTGTAAGAATCAGTCCTATATTTCCAATAGGTTTCCCGTCCCTGTGATGAAGGAGAATCGTTGCAACTATTGCCATTACCATTCCGACAGCCGCTAGAGAATTGCCTTTTCGTGCTGTGGCAGGATGGCTAAGCATTTTTAATCCCAGAATAAAAAGAACTGAGGAGATCAGATAAATCAGCTCTAATATTGAGAGTCCGGTCTGTAGTTGAGACAGTTGGTTCATAATAATGGTCTTTTCTGAATTTATTCCGGTTAATTTTTCTTCTTTTTAAACATTTCAAGCATTCTGTCAGTGACAACAAAACCTCCGACAACATTTAATGTGCCTAAAACAACTGCCAAAAATCCAAGAATTAATGACCCAGTTGTTTCTGCATGACCCATTACTATTATAGCTCCTATAATTACGACGCCATGGATTGCATTAGCTCCCGACATAAGCGGGGTATGAAGAACGGCCGGAACATGGCTTATTACTTCAATACCGAGGAATATTGACAGGATCACGATAAAAATTGCTTCCCTGTTCAGTAAGTAAAATTCAAGAATTTTTTCCATAACTTATATTATTTAATATTCAGCAGTTGCCTTACTCTCTGGCTAATATACTCTCCTGCATGTACCGCAGCAGTACCGTTTATAATCTCATCCTGCATATTAAGAAAGAGTTTAGCTTCTTTATCCACCATTATCTTAAGAAGGTTAATAATATTGCAACCAAACATTTTACTTGCATCGGATGGCATTTCTGACGGATAGTCGGATTTTCCAATAATATTTACTCCGTTTACTATAATGTTTTTGCCATTCTCGGTCAGTTCACAGTTGCCTCCTGATGAGGCTGCAAGGTCAATAATAACCGAACCTGGTTTCATCGACCATACTGTCTCTTTCAGTAAAAGAACAGGAGCTTTTCTACCGGGTATCTGGGCTGTTGCAATTACCACATCGGCAGCAATAGCATGTTGTTGTATAAGTTCCTGTTGTTTCTTTTTAAACTCTTCCGTCTGTTCAACGGCATAGCCTCCGGCTGCCTTATCTTCCTTTGCTCCCTCAACTTCAATGAACTTTCCTCCCAGACTTTTAACTTCCTCTTTTACGGCTGTCCTTACATCGAATACTTCAACAATTGCACCCAGTTTTCTGGCAATAGCAATAGCCTGTAATCCTGCAACTCCTGCTCCAAGAATAAGAACATGTGAAGGCTTGATAGTTCCGGCTGCCGACATAAACATCGGGAAGAATCTTGGTAATAATGAAGCAGCCTCTAGTACAGCTTTGTAGCCCGAAACTGTTGCCATCGATGAGAGAATATCCATTGACTGTGCCCGCGTGGTCCTTGGTATAAGATCAAGCGCCAGAACCGATAGTCCGCGAATACGTGCCTTTTCAAGCCACTCCCTATTAACAACCGGGTTAAGTACAGAGCATAGTACCTGGCCTACTTTAAAAGAATTAATTTCATCATCAACAGGAGGATTAATTGAAAGCAACATTTCAGATCTGTCAATTACATCTTTACGTTCAGCTATTTGAGCGCCGGCTGAAATATAAGCTGAGTCGGAAGCAAATGCTCTTTCACCTGCTGCTGTTTCTATCAGCACATCGATGCCCATTTTTTTTAAAGCATTAACTTCGGCAGGAAGTATAGCTACCCTGTTTTCAGTTCCTGTTTCTTTTAGGACGCCTATTATCATAATCAGAAGTTTGGAGTTTGTAGTGCTTTAAGTTAAAACTGAATTTGTTACAATATAATAAACAATACTTTATTACCGTCTGATTACTAACAAAAATTAAATATCAGTGTTTAATCTTAATCAGAGTAACTTCGAGTACCAGCGTTTCATCAGGAGAAATTACCAACCGCTTCCGGCCTGCTATCTCCTTGCCATAAAACCCGCTGTTTACGCCGTATGCCAAATCAGGAGGCACAATTAAAAGCCTCTTCTCACCTTCTTTCATATCTCCAAGCGCTTCTAAAAGTCCCTTCACCAATCCGTCTTTTCCGAGAATATATGAAAAATCAGAAGGTTTTGATCCTGATACAGGTTTCCCATCATCGGTTGAACTAACAAAATCCTGACCTGAAATCACTTTCCCGACATATTTGATATTTAATACAGAACCCTCAGCAGGTTTGTCTCCTCTCCCCTCTATCAGCACTTTATATCTCATCCCATCGGACAAAGTAATAAGTCCGGGGTAATTATCTGTAATATATTTCTCCTCACTTGATTTTTTCATCCCCTTTTCATAATTGACTTTCTTCCATTGCCGGTCCACCAACTCTTTAAAAGTAGTATCATTAACAATAAACCTTTCTGCCCTGTCACCAGCTCTTATTATTGTTATTGAATAAGTTGTATCTCCCTGAGCAATTTTATTCACTACATCCATGCCATCCACCACTTCTCCGAAAAGAGTATAGTTGCCATCGAGATAAGATCTGTCTGCAAGTGTAATATAATACTCGCAGGTATTAGTGTTCGGACCCGAGTTTGCCATTCCTATCATACCGGCTTTATTATGGCTCAGATCGCTGATCTCATTTGGGATCTCATACCCTGTTGAATTTACATCAGCATTTGCAGGGTCTTTTACTATTGCCGGTTCACCGCCCTGTATGACATGTCCTTTTACGACCCTGTGCCATATTGAACCTTTATAAAATGGAAAGCCTTTAGGATAAGAAGCATTAGTAAGAGTTCCTTCTGCAAGTCCAACAAAATTGGCTACTGTCATAGGTGCTTTGCTGTAGTCAAGAAGAACGGAAAACTTACCTTTGTTTGTATTAAAGTCGGCATAGATACCATCGGGCATAAAGAAATTATCACGTGAAAGCAAATGATCGAGATTTGCCACACCATAAGCGACAACCGCAGTAAACATCGAAGAATACTCTTCATATTCAGGTATTACCTCATTATAGGTATCAAGTGTTGTATGCCATGTACGACCATATTGTTGTTCTCCTTTTGTTCTGAATCCGAAAGCAGGTACATCTTTTTGTAAAAATGAAAATGTATCAGTACCCCCTCTTCCTCCTTTTCTTAAAGGTTTAGGTCTTTCTGTAAGTTCAAACGGATATTTTGGGTTTAAGCCCATAACTGGTTTGATAACCTGCTGAAAATCTGCCATCATTGCTTTTGGAACGCTCAGACCCGAAATACAGTTGGTTCCCCCGTCGCGGTTAAAAACAGCGGATATTCTTGGAAGTTTGTCAGGATTTTGTTTAACCCATGCGGCAGAACCAAGCAAGCCGTATTCTTCAGCGGCCCATAGATGTACCATGATTGTACGTTTGGGCTTACCACCTGCTTCCATAATCAGGCGTGCAGCTTCCATGGCTACAGTAGCTCCCGAAGCATTATCGATTGCTCCTCCCGCACCGTCAAATCCATCGAGATGTCCACCAAGTATCACATATTCATCGGGATATTTTGTACCTGGTATCCAGCCGATTACATTATGATATTTTATGGGACCGGGCCTGAAATAATTTCGTATATCAAATTCCAGCACGACTCTTTTCCCTTTCAAAACCAGTTCTTTAATCTCATTATATTGTTTATCAATAAGCTTTATATCAGGCAATACAGGAAGGTTATTCCATGAATCAACTTTCCCATACAATAACCTTATGGGAAATGGTGAAAGCTGGATTGTACCAAGTGCACCGGCTTCCCTGATCAGTCGTGTGAGTTCTGATTCACCGCCACGATCGCGTGGCCAGCCTGAATTGATTCCATCTATTAATATCCACGCACCTTTTATACTGTCTCGTATAGTCCAGAATTCCTCAACTGACCTTGGTGATATCATCACATGTCCCTTCTGGCGACCTTTTGTTCCAGAAGTATATGACGGGGTTCCGAAATCGAGAGTAATCTCATCGGGGTAAACCATCTTTCCAAACCAGGCTCCTCTGTTAAATCCTACAGCCATCTCACCGGCTTCCTCCATCTGTGCCATCATTCCCCACGACTTCATAGTATTCACAGCCCATTCGCAGGCACTGTAATATCCGTCGGAACCTGTAAGCCTGTCACCAAATCTGTTGGTAAGATAATCAATATGCTCCATGACCTTGTTGTCAGTAGTACCAAGTCCGATTATTTTGTCAATAACCGGATCATTCTGACCACTGGCGGCAATACCAGATAACAGAAAGATAATCAGGAAAAAGGATCTTGCTTTTCTCATTTCAGATATTATTATTAAAAATAGCTCCAGTTTAAATTGATCATTAAGAAGTAACAAAATTATTGTCTATTTGCTGTTAAAGGCTTTCACTAAGAGTCATAAAGGATTTTAAAAATATATAATTCTGCATACATCCATTTGTAAACAGAAAAACAAAAATAGAAAATTTTAACCTGAAACTGACTCTTATTGTGCATTATCATTGTCCCGGAAATTGACAATCTTTTTGTACTTTTGCATTATAAAATGAAGGGAAAGGGTACCGATACAAAATCAATCCAGGAGATCGGATGGTTAAAGCTTGACAATGCAGCAAAACTGTTTCCGGCTATTATGTCAGGAGAACTGCCTGCGGTCTTCAGGATAACTGTTGCACTTAAAAGCCCGGTAAGATTTTCGTCAATAAAAGAGGCTGTGGAGATAACGTCGAGACGTTTTCCCTACTTCAATGTATCACTTGGAAGCGGGTTATTCTGGTATTATCTCGAATATAATAATCAGGTTCCACGGCTGCAAACCGAAGAAAAAATACCTTGTACAGCCTTTGCTGCGAGAAGAAAGAATGAACCTCTTTACCGGATTCTTGTCAAAGAGAACCGGATTTCTGTTGAATTCATTCATATTCTCACTGATGGTGGTGGAGCTTTCGAATATCTGAAGACACTGTTGTATACCTATTTCAGGATAAACGGAAACACAATTCTTTCTTCAGAAGGAATCATATTGCCGGAAAGTCCGATAGCAGAGGGCGAGATGGAAGACGGATACAAGAGGTTTTTCAGAAAGAAGACACCACCTCCGGGCAAACTGACAAAAGCCTGGCACCTGCCCTATTTGCTGAATGATAAACCACGGTTGAAAGTAATCCGTTCTGAAATTCTTCTTGAAAAGCTTATTGATATTGCCAGAAGTAATAAAGTATCTGTAACTGAATATCTCGTTTCAGTTTATCTTTTCACGCTTCAGACTATCTTTCTGGAAGAGAAAGAGAAGGAAAAGAAACAAAAAAGAGGCGTTTTGCGAATTGAGGTCCCGGTAAATCTCAGAAAAAAATTTCCAAGTATTACTATGCGCAATTTTTCTCTCTTTGTTCTTCCCGAAATTGATCTGAGACTTGGAATATACTCATTCGGCGAAATACTTAAGATTGTGAATTATCAGCTGCAGACAGGAGCAGATGTCAAACAGATTACTCGTTTCCTATCGCAAAATGTGGGACATGAAAAAAGTCCTTTTGTCAGATTTCTGCCTCTATTTATAAAATCGATGGCAATCTCCGCAGTTTACCGAAGGCTGGGATCAAATCAATGTTCCGGAATAATGACTAACCTTGGCAGTGTAAAACTGCCCGAAGAAATGGAAGAGCTTATCAGTTCATTTGAAATAATACCGACTCCTCCTAATACTCATGTAAAAATAAGCTGTGCCATGATAACTTTCAAAAACCACCTGCGGCTGGATTTTTGCAATATTACCAGATCTACGAGGTTTGAAATGTGTTTCTTAAAACACCTGACAGATGCCGGGATACCGGTTAAAATACTGAATAATAAATAAATAATCACATTATGAGTTATTGTGTAAATTGTGGTGTAGAGCTCGATACGGAGTTCAATTCCTGTCCTCTTTGCGGATTTACAATTGGGAATACACCAGCTAAGGAAACAAGCGATCTCTCAGAGCATTATCCATCAGATATTATTCTATTGCATAAAAAAGAAACAAGGATAAATATCTGGGAACTGTCGGGTATTATTGCATTCTCAGGAATAGTTGTATGTACTATTGTCGATCTCGTAATTGGCAAAGGCCTTTCATGGTCCTTATATGCTGATACTTCTATTCTGGCAGCGTGGGTCAGCCTTACTTTGATCCTGCTTGCCTTCAGAAAATATTTTCTTATAATTCCCGGTCTTCTTATTACCATACTTTCTTTGCTGTTTCTGTTTAACCTTTTTTCGCCACCGGTTAACTGGTTTTATGGTATCGGACTACCCATAACAATAGCTCTTTTTGTTGCTGTCAGCATTATTATCTTACTATATAAAGTTGCAAATTTTAAAGGTTTTAATATCCTCGCATTCGCTTTTTTTGTGCTCTCCGGATTTTGTATTGTCACTGAAGTATTTATCGATAACTATCTGTCAGATGTAGTTGATATCCACTGGTCGGCATTAGTTGCAGTTTCAATTCTTCCAATATCTCTAGTACTGCTTTTTGTCCATTACAGGATGAAAAAGGGGAAAAGGCTCGACAGTTATTTTCATGTATAGTACCATCTATTCAGAATTTATTTGCTGTTGAAAAGTTCTTTTAACAACAAACCTGCCTGCCATCAGACAGGGAAGACACAGAACACTGAAAGATAAGAGTTATTGCTGCATAGAGGGCCTGTGCCAAATTATCCTGTACTTTATAATCTTTCTCTTAAAGCTCCAAAAACAGATAATTCATTAAGCTTTATAACCTGTTTAAAAGCAGATTGAAATTTATTTATCATAATTTGAAAAAGATTATATTTAACCCCTTGAATCTAATCCTATCAAAATGAAAAAGACCTTTCTGGCTGCAATTGCTTCCGTAATTATTATTTCAACAGTTCAATCCCAGGTTATCAAATCGCCGGCTGAGTTTCTCGGATACGAGCTCGGCACACAGTTTACTTACCAATACAGGGCTGTTGATTATTTCAGATATATTGCAGGCAATTCACCTCTCGCATTATATCGCGAATATGGCACCACAAATGAAGGTCGTACACTTGGGGTCTGTTTTGTTTCAAGTGAGGAAAACCTCGCTAATCTTGAAGAGTACAGGAAGAATAATCTTATAAAAGCCGGATTACTAAAGGGGGAATTTACAGGGAAACAAATTCCTTTTATCTGGCTCGCATATAATGTTCATGGAAATGAGGCTGTTGGAATGGAAGCCGCAATAAAGACACTCTACACACTGGTAAGTGGTTCATATCCTGGCGTTTCAGAATACCTCAAGAGTTGTATAATTGTGATTGATCCCTGCCAGAATCCCGACGGACATGATCTTTACACAAACAGGTACAGGAATACCATGAACAGTATCACAAATCCCAATGCTGAATCATGGGAACACAACCAGGGTTGGCCCGGTGCACGGACGAACCATTATTTGTTTGATCTTAACCGTGACTGGACCTGGCAAACCCAGGCAGAGACTCAACAAAGACTGAGTTTTTACGACCAGTTTATGCCACAGGTCCATGCTGATTTTCATGAAATGGGAGTCGAATCGACATTCTTTTTTGCACCAGCAGCTAACCCATGGAATACCGTAATCACTCCATGGCAACACGAATTTCATAAGCTCATGGGAGATGTTACATCTGCTCTTTTCAATGAAAAATTCAAGCTGTATTTTACAAAAGAAAGCTTCGACCTTTTCTATCCCAGCTATGGCGACACATGGCCAATACTTAATGGTGCAGTCGGATTTACCTTTGAGCAGGGAGGAGGAGGTCCGGCCGGTGTTGAATATAAACTTGAATCAGGTGACACTCTTACCCTGAAGGATAGAATAGATGGGCATTTCACGGCATCTATGGCTGCCATAAAAGTTTCATATGAAAACAGGGAAAAACTTATTTCAGAGTATAATCAGTACTTTGAAGAAGGTATGAAGAATCCGCAATTCCAATATAAATCTGTGATTATAAAGGGATCTAATGAGAAAGCAAATATGGCCGATTTTCTTAAACTTCTTGAAAGAAACCAGATAAGATACAGCTATGCTGGCAATACAGGGAAAAAATTTAATGGCTTTGACTACTCTTCAGAAAAAAACGGGGATGTTACAATCGAAAAAGGTGATATCCTTGTTAGTGCCTATCAACCCCAGTCCCATCTTGTAAAGGCATTGTTTGAGCCTGTCAGCAAGATCACTGATTCTCTCACCTACGATATAACAGCCTGGGCGTTGCCATATGTATATAATCTGAAAGCATTTGCTCTTACTGAAAGGATAACTCCCGATACTTCGAAAATCGTGATTAAAAAAATTATAAATGAAGACAGCAAGACTAAACCATATGCTTATGTAGCAAACTTTACAGGCTTTGATGAACTTCGGTTTATGGCAGCACTCTTTAATAAAAATGTGAAGCTGAGATATTCATTATACCCTTTTGTCCTTAACGGTAACAATTTTAACAGGGGAAGTATTGTCGTAACCAGGGGTGATAATAAGGATGTGGAGCTTACTTTTGATAAGATCGTAACCACAGCAGCAAATGAATGTCAGGTACAACTGATACCAACAATTACCGGTTTAGTTGATAGCGGGAAAGATTTCGGCTCGGAGAATACTCCGCTGGTAAAAAAGAGATCGGTTGCATTGCTTTGTGGCGAGGGCACTTCGCAGACCTCTGTCGGGGAAATTTGGTATTTCTTCGAGAAAGAATTAAAATATCCTGTAACACTCATAAACACAGAAACAACAAAAAAATTTGATCTAAAGGATTATGAGGTTGTGATACTTACTACAGGCAAGTATTCCAAAATTAAAGACACTATTTTTAATTATGTCAAAAAAGGTGGACGTGTAATTGCAATTGAGAAAGCTATTTCACTGTTCGCGGGTGAAAAAACCACTGCTCTGGCAAAGGCAATTGAGACAAGAACTGCGGAACAGAAACTGACCGATAAGAAAATTAAAAGTGATGACTCAACCCTTCTAAAAAAGTTTGAATATGAAAATGAAAATAGATATAAGCTGTCTGAGAATTCAATAGGAAGCATTTATAAAGTCAGACTCGACGATACACATCCTTACACATTCGGTATGAGTAAAGATTGGTTTGTACTGACGGACACTTCAGGTTATCCATACCTTACAACGGGCAGCAATATAGGATATATTCTTGAAAAAGAACCTGTTTCCGGGTTTGCCGGATTTAAATTCAAAGATAAAATTAAAAATACTTTAGTTATCGGATCTGAAAAAATAGGATCGGGAGAAGTCGTCTATATTACTGATGATCCTTATTTCAGGGCATTTTGGAAAAGCGGAAGAGTACTACTAGGAAATACGATATTCAGATAAAATATTATCTCCCTCACCAGATTTTTATAAATGACTGATCTGCTTGTGTTTATCACTGTAACCATTATACTGATCAGATATTATTAATTGATTACCGGTTCCCCAACGCCGCTTATTCAATCGTGAAAAATAATTATATCTGCATGGTTACCGGCTACGTTCCTATCGAGCTGACTATCCGGCTTATAAATGGTGCTCCTATCTGAGCCATGCATGTCAGCATGAAAAATCTTCTCATTCTTTTTCCAGCTTTCAGGTTGAATGTATTATTAGTCGAACAGGAAAAATGTTCGTGTGACATAATTTTTTTTTGCCTCTCTAAATAATGATTCAGTTTTTTTCATTTTTGGTTTATTTAAATATGAAGCTTATTCCACTGTACAAAGATGAGGCTGAAATATCCTGAATACTTACATAATCAATGAAATAATTTACATAATTAACAGATATAGCGACAGTATAACTAAAACAAGTAGTGAGAACATAATTATGCAGTATTTTACTAATCTTTAAATATCAAAGAATCATAATTATTCTTATCAGTCTGGTTTTATGATATTTATAAATCTTTACCAATAAAAAAGAGAAAGCTTGTTCCTTGAAATTTAATTTTACTTTGCGGTGAGTTTTCCTGTGAAACTGAAATAGTTCACTTTTTTCGAAATCATATCTGGAAACCTGCAAAAATTAGTTGCCTATTTAGAACTATTATAAGTTTGTGTTATTTTATTCACAATGTTATTTTATTCACACTAATTAATTATCTTTGCACTGCAATAATTTAGCCAGACCAGATAAATAAACGGCTTGAGCTCAATAAATAAAGAGGTTACAATAAAAACAATGACAATCAAAGAAATAACCAGGATTATAGATGGAAAGGTGATTTGCTGTGAAGAAAAATTGCCAAACAATATAGAATATGCCTTTTCCTCCGATCTCATGAGTGATGTTTTGACTATTGAAAAAGAAAACCTGGTTTTAATCACTGGTCTGGCAAATCTCCAGACAATAAGAACCTCGGAGATGTCCGACATAAGCTGTATTATATTTGCCAGGGATAAAAAAATCGGAGAAGATATGGTTTCTCTTGCAAAAGAGAATAATATGATCCTTATAGAAAGCCCTTATTCAATGTTCCATATTTCCGGGGAACTTTATAAAGCCGGGATTAAATCAATTTACTAGGCGATGCAATTCAGGCATAAAATATCGGGAGGTGA
>DCFT01000128.1:0-32224 GCA_002319885.1 Bacteroidales bacterium UBA1797 | reverse complement strand
ATTGACCATTCTGTTGCAAAAAGGATTGTTATTGCGCTCTACGAAGGTGAAGTAAATGTTGTAGCTCATGCTTATTCAGGAATTATTGAGGTTGATGTAAACGAAGACAAGATTAAAATAAAAATTACCGATAAAGGTCCGGGAATACCAAATATAGAGGAAGCAATGAGAGAAGGCTATTCAACAGCCACTCCGCAAGTGAGAGAAATGGGTTTTGGCGCTGGAATGGGACTGTCTAATATGAAGAAGAACAGCGACTCTATGAATATTTCCAGTATACCCGGGGAAGGGACAATCGTGGAACTTGTAACTTATATAAAACCCAATGCAGGATAGAAATCACAAAAAAGATTTTCATCATGCATTAGCCGTTCAGGATGACTTATGTATCGGTTGCACTCATTGCATGACTGTTTGCCCCACACAGGCAATCAGGGTGAGAAATGGGAAGGCTACCATAATTGCAAATCGCTGCGTTGATTGTGGTGAATGCTTTAAAGCATGTCCGGTATCAGCGATAGTTGTGGAACAAGATGACCTTGAATTAATCTTTAAATATCCTGTCAGGGTTATACTGATACCAAGTGTGCTTATTGGCCAGTTTCCCAGAAAGATAATGACATCAAGCATCTACAACGCATTGAAAGAGATAGGGTTTACACATATATACGAGGTTGAGAACAGTGTGGATATGGTCCTTGAGGCAAGCAGACAATATATGCATGAGAATAAAGACAGACCGGTGATATCCTCCTACTGTCCTGCTATATTAAGACTCATTCAGGTAAAATATCCTTCGCTGCTTGGTAATATCATGAAAGTGAGCCCTCCTATTGATATGTCGGCAAAATATTACAGGGAGAAACTGAAAGAAAGCGGTATTCCGGAAGATCAGATTGGTTTATTTTATGCAACACCGTGTGCTGCCAAAATCGCAGCAATAAAAAGTCCTGTCGGAGAAATTGAATCGTCAGTTACAGGTGTGATTAACATAAACTTTCTTTATAACAGGATACTAAAATTCCTTCAAAAAAAGTACACTGAATCTGCACCTCCTGTTACAGACGACCTTTTAAGTTCAAGAGGTATACTCTGGAGTCTTACCCGCGGTGAGGTTATACATTCAAATGGACGTGCCCTCGCAATTGACGGTATAAAGAATGTAAACGAGTTTCTTGAAAATATTGAAAATGAGAAACTCGATCAGATTGATTTTTTGGAATTAAGAGCTTGTGATGAGAGCTGTGCAGGAGGCATTCTTATCAGTGGAAACAGATTCCTTACTGTAGAGAGACTTAAAAACAGAGCTGAAGAATATAGAGTCAGAGAAGATGACAAGGAGAGAAGATTGGCAAACGGTCTGTTCAAATTAAGTGATCACGGGTTCCTTGGCGATATCAGTCCCCGGCCAATTGACAAGCTTGATGAAGATTTTTCAACTGCTCTTAAAAAACTGGAAAGACAACGAAGGCTAATGTGTTTCCTTCCGGGTTTTGACTGTGGCGGGTGTGGAGCTCCTGATTGCCGGACCTTATCAGAAGATATTGTCCAGGGCCGTGCCCATATCTCACATTGCATTTTTATGCAACAACAGCTGATAAAACAGAATCTGCTAAGCCAGAGCCAGGCTATCAGGGTAACTGAAAATATATGGGGAGAAGGAAGATTAGAAAAAAACTGCAACAAAATTGGCGCTGAAGATGAAAATAACTGACATTATAACAGAATTGAATCTTAAGATTGTTTCCGGCCATAATGGTCTGTCAAATGAGATCACAGGGGGCTATGTTTCTGATCTTCTAAGTGATGTTATGGGAAACGCAAAGGAAGGACAGATATGGATTACTCTTCAGACTCATCAGAATATCATCGCTGTGGCATCGCTCAAAGATATTTCGGCAATTATAATAGTCAAAGAATTTATTCCTGAGGCAGATACAATTGAAAAGAGTAATATTGAAAATATTCCGGTTCTGATTACGGACCTTGATACTTTTAATATTACCGGACGGTTATTTGATTTACTAAAAAAGAGATGAGAGTTTTCAGGGGAGATCTTCATATTCATACAGTCCTTTCTCCTTGTGGAGACCTGGAAATGAGCCCCGGAAATATCGTTAATGAAGCAGCCCTGAAGGGCCTTGATATAATAGGGATTACCGATCACAATACCACCAGGCACTGCGACCTTACTGCAGAGCTGGCAGCTGAAAAAGGGATCTTCGTTATGCAAGGCGCCGAGGTCACAACAAAAGAAGAGGTTCATTGCCTCGCGTTCTTTGAAAATACTGATGCACTTAATAGATTCCAGGAATTTCTTGATTCAAATCTTCCGGATATACTAAATGATCCTGATAAATTCGGGTATCAGCTGCAGACAGATAAGTTCGAAAATACCATCTATGAGGAAAAATTATTGCTCATAAGTGCTATTTCAAAATCATTTGAAGAAACGGCTGCAGCTATCCATAGTCTGGATGGCCTTTTTATCCCCGCTCATATTGACAGAAGAAAAAACAGCATTTACAGTCAGCTTGGATTTCTTCCCGGGAACATGAAGGCAGACGCACTTGAGGTTTCAAAAACATCAACACCCGGGCAGTTTTCAAAGGATCATCCTGAAATAACAATGTTTCCATTAATACGGAATTCCGATGCACACTACATAAACGATATTGGAACAGCATCTACCGGATTCTATATTGACGAACCATCATTCAGAGAAATCAGGCAGGCTTTGAGGGGAGAAAACGGACGAAAGATCTTAGCAGAATGAAAGAATTATCTCTTAACATATTAGATATAGTTCAGAACTCAATCAGAGCGAAGGCTGATGAAATATCAGTAGCGATTTCTGAATCGGTCAGCAATGATAGCTACGAGATTTCTATTACAGATAATGGTACAGGTATTCCAACCGCGATACTTAAAAATGTTACAGATCCCTTCATTACTACACGAACAAAGAGAAGGATGGGTATGGGACTGGCGCTTCTTAAGTACCATGCAGAAATAACAGGCGGGAAAGTGGAAATAAAATCTGAAGAAGGAAAAGGAACAGAGGTAAAAGCCACGTTTTCTTATAAACATATTGACCGGCAGCCCCTTGGAGATATTGTTGGCGTCTTGCTGATCCTGATGGCATCAAATGAAAAAGTAAATTTTATCTATCGGCATATTACTGAAAAAGGAGAGTACAGATTTTCATCCGGAGAAACTAAAAGATATCTGGAAACTGATACATTCTCCGACAGAGATTTGCTGAAAGAAATAGGATCTATGATACGTGAAAATCTTAAAGGATTAGAAGCATCAGGTATAGATTTTATAGAGAACCATATTATATCTCTGTGAGAATATTAAATAAAATGAATAAATTTAAAATAGCAAATACTGAAGGTAAAATACAACCATTAAATAATAAACTTAACAGATAAAAGAATGTCAAAAATCACGTCACTCGCTGATCTGAAAAAGAGACGCGAAGAATTAAAGAGCGGGTTGGACATCCGGGTTAAAGCCATTGATCCTGAGAATGTTGTTCAGGTTAAAGTTGCCATGGCAACTTGTGGCATAGCATCGGGAGCGAAAACCATTATGGAGTTTTTTCTGGAACAACTTGACAGGAGGAATATAGCAGCTGTTGTTACCCAGACAGGATGTATGGGATACTGTTATGCAGAACCTACTATTGAAGTTAAACTTCCGGGACAGGACCCAGTAGTATTTGGCTTTGTTGACCTTAAAAGAGCAGACCAGATTATTGAGAAGTACATTAAGACAGGAGAACTGGTTGATGGTATCATTCCTGTTAATTATCAAACTATTGACTTAAAAGAATAAGGAGGAAAAAGTATGTCAAAATACAGCATGCATCTTCTGGTATGTGGTGGCACAGGTTGCCATGCCTCAGAAAGCGATGCTATTGTCTGCAATTTAAGAGATGAACTCGAGGCAAAGGGTTTGATGGATACCGTTCAGGTAATAATGACAGGATGTTTTGGCTTTTGTGAGAAAGGGCCGATAGTGAAGGTGATGCCTGATAATACTTTCTATGTTCAGGTGAAGCCTGAAGATGCACAGACAATTGTAGAAGAGCACGTTATTAAGGGAAGAAAAGTTACCAGATTGTTATATAAAGATCCTGTGACCAGGGAATCAATATCTGATTCAAAACACATGGGGTTTTTCAAAAAGCAACTCAGAATTGTTCTTCGTAACTGCGGTTTTATTAACCCGGAGAATATTGATGAGTATATTGCCCGTGATGGGTACCTGGCGCTCGGCAAGGTACTTACCGAGATGACTCCGGAAGAAGTCATCAAAGAAGTAAAAGCATCAGGTCAGAGAGGACGCGGCGGAGCCGGATTCTCAACAGGTCTGAAATGGGAACTAGCCAGGAAAAACCAGTCTGATGAGAAATATGTGGTATGTAATGCCGATGAAGGCGACCCGGGAGCATTCATGGACCGGTCGGTTCTGGAAGGTGACCCTCACTCCGTCCTGGAGGCTATGGCTATTTGCGGATATAGTATTGGCGCAGGCAATGGATTGATTTATATCAGGGCAGAATATCCGCTTGCGATCGAAAGATTAAAAATTGCCATAAATCAGGCAAGAGAGAATGGATTATTGGGTGATAATATTTTTGGTACTGGTTTTAGTTTTGATATAAAACTTCGATATGGTGCCGGAGCATTTGTATGTGGTGAAGAGACAGCACTCATACATTCTATGGAAGGCCTCAGGGGCGAACCGACTGTAAAACCTCCATTTCCGGCAGAATCAGGTTATAATGGTAAACCTACAAATGTTAATAATGTTGAAACCTTCGCTGCTATTCCGGCTATTATCCTCAAGGGTGCAAAATGGTTTGCAAGCATAGGAACTGAAAAGTCGAAAGGCACCAAGGTATTTGCCCTTGCAGGCAAGATAAATAATGTCGGTCTGATTGAAGTACCGATGGGTACCACGCTCAGAGAGGTGATCTTTGAGATCGGAGGTGGTATCAGGAATGGTAAAAAATTCAAGGGCATTCAAACTGGAGGACCATCAGGAGGATGCCTGTCAGAAAAACATCTCGACACTCCTATAGACTTTGATAACCTCATTGCAGCAGGTTCAATAATGGGTTCAGGAGCAATGATTGTACTTGACGAAGATGATTGCATGGTTTCAATGGCAAAATTTTTCCTTGAATTTACTGTTGAGGAATCATGCGGTAAATGTGCGCCTTGCAGAATCGGTAACAAACGGTTACACGAACTCCTGGGACAGATATGTGAAGGTAAGGGAACTCTTGCGGACCTCGACCGGTTGAAAAACATGAGTATTGTTATAAAAGATACCGCTCTTTGTGGGCTTGGACAGACCTCTCCAAATCCTGTACTCTCTATGATGGATAACTATTACGATGAGTATGTTGCACACGTAACTGACAAGAAATGTCCTGCCGGCCAGTGCAAAAGCCTTATGGAATATGTAATTAACCCAGATAACTGCGTCGGTTGTACTGCTTGTGCAAGGGTTTGCCCGGTAAATGCAATCTCTGGCGAAAGAAAGGAGGTTCATCATATTGATCCTGCTATCTGTATAAAATGTGGTGCATGCATGGAAAAATGCAAGTTTGACGCAATATTTATCAATTAATGAATGAATAGAATAATGGAAACGATAAAGCTTACAATTGATAATAAAGAGATTGATGTACCAAAAGGTACTACAATATATAAAGCTGCAAAAGAGCTGGGAATAGATATTCCTACCCTATGCTATATGGAGCTGCACGACATGGGTATCGAAAACAAACCGGCAGGCTGTCGTATTTGTGTTGCGGAAGTCTCAGGAAGAAGGACTCTTGCCCCTACCTGTTCAACAAAATGTGAACCCGGAATGGTTGTCAAAACTCATACGCCGAGAGTTCTTAATGCCAGAAGGACAGTAATGGAATTTATCCTTTCCGATCACCCAAAAGATTGCCTTGTATGTTCCAAATCGGGTACTTGTGAACTTCAGGATATGGCTCACAGGCTTGGAATCAGGGATATACCGGGAGCTGAATATGCAGCTGTGTCTACATACAGGATGGATACCTCTCCTTCTATCATAAGGAATCTCGATAAATGTATTATGTGTCGCCGCTGTGAAATGATGTGTAATGAGGTTCAGACCGTCGGTGCAATATCGGCAGTTAACAGGGGGTTTATGGCCACGGTAGCTCCGGCATTTGAGCAGAATCTTGAACATTCTACATGTACATACTGCGGACAATGCGTATCGGTATGCCCAACCGGAGCACTTACAGAGGTTAACCATGTTCCCCAGGTACTCAGGGCTCTCGTAGATCCAACCAAGACAGTTGTAGTACAAACTGCACCCGCAGTTCGTGCTGCTCTTGGTGAAGAATTCGGTCTGGCACCAGGAACACTGGTAACAGGTAAGATGACAGCTGCTCTGAGAGCACTTGGATTCGATTATGTATTTGACACAGACTTTGCCGCCGATCTTACAATCATGGAAGAGGGCACTGAGCTCCTTGACAGACTAAGCAGGCACCTGAAGGGAGATACGACTGCAAAGATCCCGATACTAACATCATGCTGCCCAGGCTGGGTAAATTTCTTTGAAGAATATTTCCCCGATCTCAAAGATGTACCATCATCGGCAAAATCACCACAACAGATGTTCGGTGCTATAGCTAAATCATACTTTGCCGACAAGATCGGGATAAACCGCAAAGATATGGTAGTTGTATCTATAATGCCCTGTCTGGCTAAAAAATATGAATGTCAGAGAGATGAATTCTCAGTTGATGGCAATCCTGATGTCGATTTTTCTATTTCAACAAGGGAACTTGCTTCATTCATCAAACAGGCAAATATTGATATAAAAAACCTTCATGATGAAGAGTTTGATAACCCGTTGGGAGAATCAACCGGAGCCGGCGTAATTTTCGGGACCACCGGTGGCGTTATTGAGGCAGCCTGCCGTACAGCTTACGAGCTCTATACAGGTAAAAAGCTTGAAAGGATTGAATTTACAGAACTCAGAGGTATGGGAGGAGTTCGTTCAGCAACAATAGATTTTGACGGGTTGCCTCTGAACATAGGGATTGCACACGGCCTGGGAAATGCAAGGAAGCTGCTTGACGAGGTGAGATCAGGAAAGTCACAATTCCATGCTATAGAAGTTATGGCTTGTCCGGGAGGATGTATAGGTGGTGGAGGACAACCATTGCACCATGGAAATTCGGAGATCATAAAAGCCAGGGCAGCTGCGCTTTACACAGAAGACCGGAAAAAACCGTTGAGGAAATCACATGAGAATCCGTTCATTATAAAACTATATGATGAATTCCTTGACAAACCAGGAAGTGAAAAAGCTCACCATTTGCTTCACACTCATTATTTTGATAAAAAGAAAAAGATCATGATCAAAAAATAGTAATAAATATTCGACAATAATAAAATTCACGGCTATGTCTCATATAAAAATAGAATTAAGAAAAGAAGATGTGGACTTTATAAAAGGAGTATGTGCTACTTTTAATAATGATCCTCAGGAGCTTATAAATGTTCTTCATTCATGTCAGGAACATTTTGGATATCTCCCGGCAGAAGTACAGGAGGTTGTTTCTGATGGTCTCAATATGCCAGTAGCAAAAATATATGGTGTAGTAACATTCTACTCATTTTTTACAATGACTCCAAAAGGGAAACATCCGATAAGTATATGTCTTGGAACTGCATGTTATGTAAGAGGTGCAGAAAAGGTCCTGGAAGAATTTAAAAAAGAACTTGGTATTCAGGTCGGGGAATCGACAAAAGACAACAAGTTCTCGCTTTCCAGCCTTAGGTGTGTTGGAGCATGTGGTCTTGCACCAGTTGTGCTGGTGGGCGATAAAACCTACGGAAGAGTAGCGCCTGATGATGTAAAAAACATTCTGAAGGAATACGAATAAGATAGTTTTAAGTTTTAGTTTATAGGTAATTAAAGAGCCGGGATTATTTATTTAGTCCCGGCTTTAATTTTAAAACTATGAACAGTAACCGTGTAGGAACGTTGCATGCAACGTTCCTACATTTCGCTGTTATTATATATTGTATGTACAGGAACGTTGCATGCAACGTTCGTACACCAAGGGTATTCTTAATGTGATTTTCGGTTAATGTTTTTCGGATTTTTCTTGTACCAGAAGAAATATTCCTTTTGTCTTCGTTTCTCTTCAATATTCCTTGCCACGTAAACTTTTTTCCCCGAATAAGGATCAAAACCAGTGTAATACATTAACGTTGACAGTGTCATCGGTGTAGGTGTAAAATCCTGAACCTGTTCAGGCCTGATCTTCATTGCTTTCACTTGTGTTTCAAGGTCTTTCATATCAGCATCCATACATCCCGGGTGAGCTGAAATGAAATAGGGTATAATCTCGAATTTCAGATCATTCTTTAGTATGATATTATCAAAACGCTTCCTGAGTTTTCTGAAGAGATCAAACGGGGTCTTGCGCATGAGTGACAAAACATGTGGAGAAGTGTGTTCGGGCGCTACTTTCAGTCTTCCTGAAACATGCTTTGTTATAAGCTCCTCAAGATACTCGCCCTCGTCTCTTCCGGCATTCTTATTCCATTCCGGAAACAACAAATCGTAACGTATCCCGCTACCGATAAATGACTTCTTTATTCCATCTAACCTATCAACTTTCCTGTAAAGATCAGTAAGCTCTTTATGGCTGGTATTAAGATTATTACAGACTGCCGGCCATATACATGAAGGTCTTGAGCATGTCTTACATAATTTCTTATCTATGCCCTTCATCCTGTACATATTAGCCGATGGCCCGCCCAGATCTGATAAATATCCTTTAAAATCAGGCAGATTAATAATTTTCTCTATTTCATTAAGTATCGATTTCTCTGACCTGCTTACTATTTGTTTCCCCTGATGAGCTGCAATGGCACAAAAACTGCAACCTCCAAAACATCCACGATGTATATTCACTGAATATTTTATCATTTCATAGGCCGGGATATCTTCCTTCTTATTATATCGGGGATGAGGCATATGCATATAAGGAAGATCGAAGGTCTTATCAGCTTCTTCCTCATTCATCGTTGGAAACGGGGGATTGATAATCACCACTAAATCCTTAACAGACTCCGCAAGCCGTGCAGATTCTATTTTATTAGATTCTTTCTCGAACTTTACAAAATTTTCTGAAAACAGCTTTTTATCCTTCTGACATTTTTCATAAGAATGAAGAGCAATATCTTTCCATTTATTCTGTACCGGAAGAGGTTCTTCTTTACTTATAACCACAGATGTCTGAGGAATTGTGGTAAGTGCTGAGAAAGACACTCCTTTTGTAAGGAGCCTTAAAATAGTCCGCAGGGGTTGTTCCCCCATTCCATAAATCAGCATATCAGCTCCACTGCTCACAAGAATTGAAGGTTCCAGCCTGTCGCTCCAATAATCATAATGTGTCAGTCTTCTCATAGAGGCTTCAATACCTCCAATAACTACAGGCACATCAGGGAATATCTCTTTGAGTATTCTGGTATAAACAATTGTCGGATAATCGGGTCTGAAGCCTGACTTACCTCCGGGAGTATAAGCATCATCAGATCTTAACCGCCTTGCAGCAGTATAATGATTAACCATGGAATCCATATTTCCGGCTGTAACACCAAAGAAATATTTTGGTTTTCCAAGCTTACGGAAATCTCTCAGATCGTCCTGCCAGTTAGGTTGTGGGATAATTGCAACCCTGAGACCTTCATCTTCTATCACACGTCCGATTACTGCCGGTCCGAACGAAGGATGATCGACATAGGCATCGCCGCTGAAGATGATAACATCCAATTCGTCCCAACCAAGAAGATTAACCTCCTTTTTAGTTGTGGGCAGCCACCTTTGATCAAAAATTGTCTGAGTTTTCACGCCGCTAATTTACTTAAAATAACTATCTTGCAAATGAAAGTGCTATTAATCAGTAGCATTCTAAGATGCTAAAAATGAATACTAATTTCTGTTTATACTCACATTGTCTGCAAAAATTATTCTTAACAATTTGTATTTTATTCATTTTCTCATTCTCTGAATCAACAGATGCTAATGCACAGAAAGTTCCGGTAAGACCACGCATAGGACTGGCCTTAAGCGGAGGCGGCGCTCATGGAATAGCACATATCGGTGTGCTCAAGGTTATGGAGGAAGCAGGGTTAAGACCCGATATTATCACCGGAGTAAGCATGGGCAGCATTATAGGAGGTATGTACTCACTGGGATATTCAGCTGATAGCCTACAGAAAATATTTAAGAGCCTGAACTGGAAACTTATTCTTTCTAATAAGATCTCTGAAAATAAAGTAATTTTTCTGGAGAAAGAGCATTTTGCAAATAGCGCAATTGCACTGCCTCTTTCTTCGCGGAAAGTCATGTTTCCATCAGGTCTTATAAACGGGCAACAGGTGGAAAATGTCCTGAGTTTCTATTCATGGCCTGCTGCTGATATATATGATTTTTCAAAACTTCCGATTCCGTTCATGTGTGTGGCAACCGATATTGTGAATTTTAAGATAGTCGACCTTAAAAAAGGATACCTGTCAGACGCTATCAGGGCAAGTTTTTCAGTACCGTCAATATTTACACCTCTCATGATTGATTCTGTTCTACTCATGGATGGAGGTTTGATCAGAAACTTTGCGGCGAGTGAGGCAAAAGACATGGGAGCTGATATTGTCATTGGATCGTATGTCGGATTCAATGGTTACAAAGCTGACAAGCTCCAGACTGTTTCGGGGATAATGGAACAAATTGCGATGTACAGGAGCCTGACTGATTTCGAATCTCAGAAGAAGTTTGTAAATGTGCTTATCAGACCAAACATGCAAAAACTTTCAATATTTCAGTTTGATAATGTTGACTCACTTATTCAAAGAGGATATGAGGCTGCCCTTCCATATAAAGAATATTTCAGGAAGCTTGCAGATTCTCTTAATAATATTGAACCACAAAAGCCACTGAAGCCGATACTTGATAAAAAAACGTATACTTTCAGCCAGATAGAAATTACCGGGAATAAAAGTTATTCATACCAACAGATATTGGGTGTTCTGGATATAAAACCCGAACAGAAAGTAGATAAATATATGCTTGCCGACAAAATTGAACTACTCTATGGCAAAGCCTGGTTCGACAAAGTTAAATACCGGGTTATTAACAAGAGTGATTCTCTTATATTAAATATCGATTGTATAGAAAAACCACCGGCAATGCTTTATGGATCGGTGCATTATGACAACTCCCTCCTTTCAGGACTTATATTAGGGTTCTCGTTAAAAAACTTTTTAACACAGAGATCTGTTATCAATTTTAACTCACGCATAGGACAATATTTCAGGTTCGATCTTAGTTACATCCAGTTTATTGACAGAAATCAGATTTTTGGATTATCCGCCAACTTATATGCAGATAATACTCTGTTACCGCTTCTGGAGTTAAGAGGCGATAAAGGTGAGGTGATAAGCCGGAATTTTACTCCAGGAATATCATTAAGCAAAAGAATGGGCCTAAATAGTATGATGAGTATCTCGGAGAACTATGAAAACCTTAATCTGATTTTACATTATATTTCTGATGCCCGCCTTAAAAACTTTTTATACAATTATATTACTTCAACTTACGATTACAGAATAAACACTCTCGATACCAAGTATTTCCCAAACAATGGTACCTTATTTAACTTTTCGGCAAGCACATCAAAACTTAAGTCAGCGGAACTGAAAACTGACACATCAAAAGTAGATTTTACCAGGACTCATAGTGGTGAGTTTTCTTTTGAAAGGTTCTATTCGCTTCATAGTTCGGTTGACTATTATTTCTCCCCTCCCGGCAAAATGACATTTTCAATAGGCGGAGATTTCCTATTAATTTCCCGTTCCGATTCAATTACAGCTCAGAACAATTTTTATAGTCTTGGTGGAATTGAATCAGTTAATAAAAGGTCAATTCCAATGGTCGGTTTTCAACCAAATGAAATCCCTGTTAAAATGCTTGCCGGCTTCAGAGCTAATTTCGATTTAAAAGTAATTGAGGATTTTCATCTGAATTTCATGGCGAACATTTTTGCAATACAGGAAGTTAACAGAACAAATGGACTCTCTTTGCTGTCAGGTATTGGTGTAGGTGCCGGGTATATGTCAATTATTGGTCCGATTAAGATCGGATTGATGTATGGAGACTACAAAAAGGAGGCTTATTTCAATAAGATTAAAGGTTATATAAGTATTGGGTATAATTTCTGATGATTCAAAAATAGCTGTACTCCATCGGCTCAGGATAAATTAAACACATCCCTAACCTTTGAATTAAGGATTTGGTTACAAAATCCTAAAAAAGCCGTATAAAATTTGCTTCCTGATTGTTGAAGAAAGACACAACAGGGGAAGATCTTTGAACTAAAACTCATTAAAAGCTAAGAAGCCGGAGGAATTGGAAATAATCCCTTAATGAATTTTTCTTATTCAGCAAATAAACGGTCTGATTGTTGCATATATGCTTTCAGTATGATACGATGATTTTTTGTCAGACTTCATACTTTAATCAGCAAAGGTTATTAAATATATGGAACAGTTCTTCCCTTTAACCGGGATAAGTTAAAAAAAGGACAAAATGGATGCATCAAAAGTGATTCTTCAACATAAGAGACTCTGTACATTGATATCGGAAAAAAAGATAAAGCAAAGCCTTGATATACTATCTGATATGATCTTTAGCACATCATCGGGGGATATGCATGATGAGTATAATGATCTGGAAATGACTTACAGAAATATGCTTTCATACACAATTGATGGAATAAAAGATCCTGAGCGTAACAAAATATATCTTAAACTAATTCAGTCAATACTAAAGTTATCCGATAGAGCACGACAGGACATATTGTCACATAATTCCGGATGGCATACTTACTGGGTAAAGCAACAAGCTGAAAAAGAGATGACGCTCAGTGGCAAAACCATCGTTGAAACAGTTGATGATCTGATGTTTAAATCAGAACTCGACGAATGGTTGAAATTAAGCAATGAGATTAATCCGGACCCTGACTCTGAGATCTCAAAAAAGCATAAACAACTGATTAAAAATATATTTAATCATCTGTGGCTCACAGACTATTATGGAGAGGCGGAAAACAGTCTGATCAAAATAATCCTCAAATCAGGCAAATTCAGATGGTACGAAGCAAGTATTTTCACCACTGCAGTCACACTGAGTTCTTTCAGAACATGGCAATCAGAAAAGCTTTTTCACCTGATAAGCCTTTATGAAGCCGGTCAGGAACAGGTTATGGAGAGAGCGCTGTCGGGACTTATTCTGAACCTTCATTATTATAACGAAAGAATATTATTATATCCTGAAGTTACTGAAAAAATTATGGAAATGAGCCATGATTCAAAATTCAGGGAGCATTGCATGATAATTGTTCTCCAGATAATCCGGTCGAAGGAAACTGAGAACCTCAGCAGAAAACTTCAGGATGAAATATTACCCCAGGTTGCAAAGTTGAAACCTATGATCGAAGAAAAACTTGACCTCGATAATATTCTTCCTAAAGATAAGAATGAAGAAAAGAACCCCGACTGGTCAGAGATGTTCAATGACTCGGAGGAAATATTCAAAACAATGGAAGAACTTACTAAACTCCAGATGGAAGGAGCTGATGTATATATGTCTGCTTTCGCTAACATGAAACAGTTTGACTTTTTTAAAGACTTCCAGAACTGGTTTGTTCCGTTTTATCCCGATCATGAGACCGTTGATGAGATATACCGGGACGAAATACTTGGACCGGGAACAAACGAATTGGCAGAAGCATTGTACAAGACTCCTTTCATTTGTAACTCTGATAAATATTCATTGCTTTTAAATTTAAAATATCTCCCTTCTTCTCAAAAAAGCATGATGTTAAAAGTCTTCCGTATGGAACTTGAAGGATTACAACAATTAAATGATGAAGAATCCGGAACTGACCCATACAAAGTATTCAGGACAAACATAACACAGTATTTGCAGGATATTTACAGGTTTTTTAAACTCTCGCCTTACAAAAAAGAATTTGAAGATCTTTTTGTCGGTAAGCTTGATATCTATAACTCTGAGTTTTTCAGGATGACATGTAATGCTTCGGAAGCCGAAGCAGGTCTGGCAGATTATTTCTTCAGTAAAAATTTTTATAATGATGCTCTGCAGCTTTTTCTGAAACAGGTGAATGAAAAGCCATCTGATGCTCAATTATATGAAAAAATAGGCTATTGCTACCAGCAAAGTGCTGATTACGACGAAGCTCTTAAGTATTACAGAAGAGCTGAACTTATTGACAGGAAAGTCTGGACTGTCAAGAAGATAGGTTTATGTCTCAGGAGACTTGGGAGAAATGAAGAAGCACTTGAATATTACCTTCAGGCATCCGATCTGGAACCTGAAAATATCCATACAGTAATAATGACAGCTCACTGTTATATTGATCTAAAGAACTATGAGCAGGCATTAAAATACTACTTCAGGGTAGAGTATGAAGATCCTGGAAATCTGAAGATTTTAAGACCAATAGCTTTTTGCTTTTTTGCACTCGGAAGGTTGGATGAATCGGAAAAATACTACGATCGTTTGTCAGCCGGAAAATTCAATGCGCATGATCTGATAAACAGAGGTCATCTTGAACTTTGCAAAAGTAATAAGAAAACTGCCGTTGATTTTTACAAACAGAGTATACTCAGCGGGGAATTGTCAAAAGAACAGTTCATCTCAATTTTTACGGCAGACAGAGATCTGCTTATCTCATTAGGAGTGAATCCCGATGATCTGCCAATCATTTTAGACTATCTTCTATTTATCGTCGGGTAATCTGGTTGAATCGTTATCAGGGAAAAGCGCTGGAGGTCTGTCGGGTGAGGGTCCCCTGCCAGGATAACGATGCCTGCCATCTCTCAGGTTGAGTGTATCGTCTTTATGGTTCTTTCGGTTTTGCCTTATCATTTGCTGACGCCGTTCATCCATGTCCTTTAGTCTCGACAGCTGATCTTTTGTTAGATTCAGATCAAGTTCCTTCCTGAATTCCTTCATACTTGAATCAAGCTCTTTTCTGAAAGTATTCTGCATTTCACTATTAACCTTTGCATATTTATCGAGAATCAAATCGATTTTAGCTTTCTGTTGTTCATCCGGTTTAATTGTTTTATAAAAACCATCCCTGAATCGCTCTTCAGAAAAGAATACTCTCATCGGTTTAAGTCTGTGATATCTGATCTCGGCTGAAGTCAGCATCCCCAGAATGAATCCTATTATTAAAGTTACAAGGACGACCAAAACTGATTTTACTCTCATTTTTATTAATTTCCGGTTAACAGACAAATAATGCTTTCATCATGGGTATTTCCCAGTCCGAGGAATGAATCAACAGAAAGGGAGCCTTGCATAAGAAAAATAGAAATAAGGAGAATTACAATAGCAGCCACACCCGTAAGAGCGATACGATAAAAAGCTACATTCATGTATTTTACGAATTCAACTTCACGCCCTATAGTTACTCCTGCTGAAAAAAGTTTATTCAACACCTTGTCTCCAAAGGTCTGGCTAAAATTATAGGAAACACCTGCTTCTTCCAGTTTTCCGGCTATCTCTTTAGTATCAACATCCCTATCCAGTGAACTGATTATCAACTTTTTAATTTCTGACTTGTTCATTATATTAACTGAATATTTATAATTTCAATAAAATACTTCTTAATTGCTCCTGAGCTCTTGATAACCGCGAAAGAACTGTACCTACAGGCATATCAAGAATTTCTGCAGTTTCTTTGGTAGAATAGCCCTGAAGCATTCTCATAGTAAGAATTACTCTAAATTTCGTATCCATAGCCATCAGTGCCTTATTAACAATTTCAGAAGCCTCTCTTCTTTCTTCGGTATCCTGTTCGGCTATCTCAAATTCATACATCTCATTATTAGCCTTCTGAGAAAACATAGAAAAGAATCTTTTTCTTCTTTTTATCTCATTTAGTGTCAGATTAACAGCAATTTTCTGAATATAAGTCGAAAGTTTTGCTTCACCCCTGAAATCTGATAATGAATAAAAAAGTTTAATAAATACTTCCTGCCCTATATCTTCAGAAAAAACTGAATCTCCCAGCATTCCCTTCACCGTACGTGCAACCATTTTCTGATACCGGTTAACTATCTCTCCGAATGCACTCTTATCTCCATTCAAAGAAGCTTCTACCAGTTCTTTTTCTTT
Organism: Bacteroidales bacterium UBA1797; assembly: GCA_002319885.1. Taxonomy (GTDB): domain Bacteria; phylum Bacteroidota; class Bacteroidia; order Bacteroidales; family VadinHA17; genus LD21. The sequence continues at coordinate 15,931 of DCFT01000128.1, read as the reverse complement.
ATTTGCGTCGTACGAATAATCAATCATACTACAATCTATAGACAAATTAATATCTTCTATTATTCCCGTTTGTTAATTTTTATTAACAGAAAAAACGTTTGTCTTATTCTCATCAGGGTAAATTCTTATTATTTCCTTTATTGTGGTTTATCATTCTCATCTTCCAGGATAACCTTGTAATCTTTTGAGTACCTGACCATAAATAGTTTCTGATTCTCAAAGCCATCGCCCGGAGCATTTCTTCTGAAATCGTAGTCATTCTGGAGCAGCTCAGGGTTATGAATTTCAGGATGTTCAATAAAATCCTTCCCATGCATGGCTAATCCGCTTAAGAAATAATATGTGATATCGTAACCTTGCCATGCATAACTTTTTTCGAGTGGTTCGGTGTGAAATTTCTGCCTGTAATCTGCATTGAACTGTTTGACATTCTCCTTTGAATAGTCTATCCAATATGGAGAATAAACCATAATGTCCATATCAAACAGTTCTTTCTGATCGAGCCTGTCGAGGTCCCTTATCACAGGATATCCGAAGAGCTTTATATCGAACCGCCTCGAAAGACCACTTACAACATCCATTACCTCACTAATGACAGGTGCTTCTTCAGAAGCTATAATTATAACATTTTTAGATTGCTCTGAAAGAGCCTGACTCAACCTGTTTATAGAGTCATTATTAAACATTGACCTGCTATAGAACAGAAATTCTTTGAACTTTATATCTTCGTAAGGCAACTTATAACTCAACTCTTTAAATATCAAACTCTTAAATCTCTTCACATCCTCATCCACTCCCAGGCTGTCAGCGTGTATAAATACAATATTATTGTCGTAATATTCACTGATTTTCTTTGCAAGAGCCTTCTGTGCAATTTCAAGCGAAGTACTGGCTAGAAAAAGTGTGGGGTTCTTAATCAATGCAGAATTATTCATGACCGGAACCGGTGATACAACAGGAATACCCAGATTTCTTGAATATCTTGAGACAATAGATAGATCAGCAGAATAAACCGGACCAATTATAAGATCCATATGCGCCAATTTTCCGGACTCTATAAGTTTTGTAATTTCAACCGTATCGCTTTTAATATCATACACATGCAGATTTATATTCAATCCCATGGATCGTAATGTATCTGCAGCGAGTAGAATTCCCTGATACATTTCAAGAAAATCGATACTCTCCGGATAAATCCAGTCATCAGGTTGTTGAATCTCTCTATAGCTTTTAACACCTTTCACTATTTTAGAGGAGTCAATCTCAGAGCGTGATGAATTCTCAGCCAGATAAAATGGAAGCAATACAGCTACATCCAATGTGCCTTTCAGGTCCTTAACCAGAGTATAACCAGCCGGTTTGGCAATTCTCTCCGGCACTTCTTCTAAAACAGGTGGCACAGAATCTGATTTTGCTTGTTCTGTCTCCTGAACTTCAGATTTTTTTACTCCTGGTATCCTTAACTGATCACCAACCTGAGGGAATCTTAAATCGCGGTTTTCTCTACGTAATTGCCTTACAGTCAGGCCATATTGTTTAGCAATGGAATAAAGGGTCTCCCCCATCATCACTTTGTGATATATATACTTATCTTCCTGGACATTAAATTTCTGCTGGGTACTCATAAACTCCCTCCTCGGAATAGCTATTTCAGCACCAACAGATAGTTTTGTTATATCTATTCCCGGGTTACTCTGAATAATGTCATTCTCAGAAACTCCATATAATTTGGACAGAGAGTAGACAGTTTCTCCGGGGTTCATACGATGGTATATGTATTTGGTTTCATCGCGTTGCTTATTGATGGTCACTTTTTCTGCAGGTTTTGTATCTGTAACCAGACTGACGGGGATCCTGAGTATTTGTCCCTCTTTTGTGCCATACACTACAGGCGGATTTTCACGCGTAAGATCTTCTACAGTAATACCATAGGCTTTTGCGATTGAATAGGCAAATTCACCTTTTTTGACCTGATGAATGTAATAGGCAACTCCTGAAATAATTACTTTGTCCTTTGACCGCTCGACAACAACCTGAGAATTTACATTAGTATCGCAGATCAATACAATTATTAATATCGTAATTACTTTTATCCAGTTGATAATTCTCATACTTTTAATTTTGTCTCACTCTGATTTAAAATTATTTAAGAATTGGCGGCAGTTTCCTTCAATTCTCTCCGGAACATTGCTTATATCCGACTTCACAAATTTCTCGCCTGTTATATTTTCATAAAGTTCTATATACCTTTCAGATACCTTATTGACAAACATATCGGTCATTTCAGGTATTTGCTGTCCGGCCTGTCCCTGGAAACCATTGTCCATAAGCCATTCTCTAACAAACTCTTTTGACAATTGCTTCTGTGGAAGACTCTTTTCGAAATTCTCCTGATAGTTATCAGCATAGAAATAGCGCGAAGAATCAGGAGTATTAATTTCATCAATCAGGTAAATCTTCCCATCCTTCTTACCAAATTCGTATTTAGTATCAACAAGAATCAAACCATGTTGCAGAGCAATTTCCGAACCTCTCATAAAGACCTCCATAGTATACTTTTCAATCTGTAGGTAGTCTTCTTCTGAAATTAGCCCATTTTTAATAATTTCTGAACGAGAAATATCCTCATCATGTCTTCCCTGTTCAGCTTTTGTAGTAGGAGTTATTATGGGTTTTTCAAAACGCTGATGTTCTCTCATACCATCAGGAATTTTAATTCCGCAAATTTCCCGGGCACCATTTTTATAAGTCCGCCATGAACTTCCGGTCAGAAATGCTCGTACAATCATTTCGACCGGATATGGTTCACATTTATGTCCGAATGTCACTGTAGGATCAGGCGTGGCAATTTTCCAGTTAGGGACAATATCATTTGTTGCATCCAGAAATTTTGCAGCTATCTGGTTGAGCACCTGTCCTTTATAAGGAATGCCTTTAGGCAGAACCACATCAAAGGCTGATATCCTGTCGGAGACTATCATCAGAAGGTACTTGTTATCGATATTATATACATCTCTGACTTTTCCCTTGTAAATACTTTTCTGTCCGGGGAAAAGGTAATTTGAGTCTAAAATTGTTTTTGTCATTTTTCTGAATATTATTCTCTGTGAAGCTCTGTGATTCTCTGTGTAACTCTGTGTGAGTTCTTATTTTTTTGTTACACAGAGAGCCACAGAGAAGACACAGAGAGCCACAGAGTTATTTACTATTGTTGTTTTTCAATTTATCTGCCTCATTCTCCTCAATTTCGTACGCTCTTACAATTTTTTTAACAAGCTTATGTCTCACAATATCCCTTTCGTCGAATTTGATAATTGAGATGCCCTCAATATTAGCCAGTATTCGCATCGCCATGAGGAGGCCGGAATCATTTTTTCGCGGGAGATCGATCTGTGTTGTATCGCCTGTCATAATAAACTTTGAGCTTACTCCCATTCTTGTAAGGAACATTTTGAGCTGACTTATAGTAGCATTCTGTGCTTCATCAAGGATCACAAATGCATTTTCAAGTGTTCTCCCTCGCATGAAAGCCAGCGGTGCTATCTGAACTGTACCATCTTCAAGCCACGTCTCCAGTTTTTTGAATGGTAACATGTCGTGAAGAGCATCGTAAAGAGGTTGAAGATAAGGATCAAGCTTCTCTTTCATATCGCCAGGCAGAAATCCAAGTCGTTCACCAGCTTCAACAGCAGGTCGCGTGAGAATTATTTTCTTTACTTCCCTATCCTTAAGAGCCTTAACTGCCAGTGCAATCGAGGTATAAGTTTTCCCTGTACCAGCAGGTCCTTCAGCAATAATAAGATCGTTAGTCTTATATTCATTAACTAAAAGCAATTGATTTACAGTACGGGCACGTACTGGTTTTCCGCTTGTGCCAAATATGAGTACTTGTTCAAACTCGCCATTCGATGCTGACTTCATGTGTTCAGCATCAAAGAAATATTTTTCGATGTCCTGTTCGTCAAGACGATGATATTTCCGATAATATTCGATCAGCTCATTAAACTTTTCTGCAAAAATAGTTATCTCTGTCTCCTCTCCCATGCATTTAATCTCATTGCCCCTGGCCATGATCTTTATTTTAGGAAAGAAACTGCGGATTTTATCAAGCAGCGAATTGTTTGTTCCGAAGAAGACAACAGGATCAATATCCTCAAGAAAAATAATTATCTCTGTCATTAAAACTAGCAAAAATTAATGAACTTAACCATCATTTGCCTAATTCATTTGGAAACATGGTAAATAGTTCATAAAAATATACATTGTAAAGTACAAAGTAAGGTTATTTTTTCCTTAGAAGATTATCTTTGTTATAAGTTTTTTCATATGCCGGTAATTACATTAACAACAGAGTGGAAGCCTGATGATATCTATAATGGGATCATTAAGGGAAAACTCAGCAGCCTTTGTCCGGGAACAATTATAATTGATAATGCAGGAAACATTCCCGCATTTAATATCTCACATGCCTCATTTATAATAAGGAACACCTATAGCAATTATCCGAAAGGGTCAATACATATAATCTGTGTCCATTCGGAAGCCAGTAAGGATCAGGCTCATCTGATTGTCAGAGCCAGGGATCATTTCTTTATAGGTACAGACAATGGTATCTTTAATCTCATTCTGAATTCCGATCCCGATGAAATTGTGGTAATTGATCACAGCGATACTTCCGATGAACTTGAAGTGTTTGCTAAAGCAGCTTCCGATCTTATTGCCGGGAAGAAACCATCTTCACTTGGAAAATCAGTGAAGACTCTCAATGAAAGAGTTCCGTTAAGAGCGACAATTGACAAAGATGTAATTATCGGAAGTATAATATTTATTGACTCATACGGGAATGCCATCTCTAATATTACCAGGGAAGTATTTTACAGGGTATTTGAAAACAGGGCATACAGGATTCTGATACAGAGCAACAAAAATTATACAAATCATATTTCACTGAAATACAGCGATGTACCTGTTGGCGAGATGCTGGCACGTTTTAACCAGCTTGATCTGCTTGAAATATCAATAAATGGCGCTGATGTAGCTGAATTACTAAGTCTTTCAGTCGGATCGGTATTACGTATTGATATCGCCAACAAAACTGCATCTCCAAACCATCTTTTTTAAATGAAGCACTAATGATTGAAAGAAACGAAAGCCTTGAAGAGTTTACCAGGCTCCTGAATATAATTGATGAACTAAGGGTTAAATGTCCCTGGGACATGAAACAGACGAATGAAAGTCTGCGAAAACTTACCATAGAAGAGACATATGAACTAGCTGAAGCAATATTCTCCGGAAGTGATGAAGCAATAAAAAATGAGCTTGGTGATCTCATGCTTCATATTGTCTTCTATGCAAAAATTGCTTCAGAGAAAGGTGTTTTCTCTATGGGAGATGTACTTAAAGGAATAAATAACAAACTTATTTACCGGCATCCTCATGTATTTGGCAATGTAAAGGTTTCAGGAGCTTCAGAAGTTGAGGAGAACTGGGAACAACTGAAAATAAAGGAAGAAAACGGCTATAAGCCTGTACTCTCAGGTGTTCCTGCATCACTGCCTGCTATTGTAAAAGCTAACAGGATCCAGGAAAAAGTACGTGGAGTCGGATTTGACTGGGAGAAACGTGAGCAGATTTGGGATAAGGTTCTTGAAGAAATATCTGAGTTGAAAGAAGAAATAAAAAACCATAATACAGAATCAATAGAATCAGAACTTGGTGATGTGCTTTTTTCAATTATTAATGCATCACGTCTTTACGATATTGATCCGGAAGCCGCTCTTGAAAAAACCAACAGAAAATTTATAAAGAGGTTTAATTTCCTTGAAAAACAGACTCTTACAAAAGGCATATCGCTTCATGATATGAGTCTTGATGAGATGAATGTGATCTGGGAGGAGGCAAAAAAAGAAGATTAAATAATTATCTTTACCACAAAGCTTACACACCCTGCTGCTACGCTACTGGACCATTGAAAAAGGTGAAATCCTTTAACCACAAAGGTCTCAAAGTCCCGATAGTTATCGGGATAACACAAAGAACACAAAGTTCCGATAACTATCGGAATGAATTTTAGGTTTTTAACTTTGTGTGCTTTGAGCCTTCTTTGTGCGCTTTGTGGTTAAAAAGGACTTTTTAAACATCCCCCATTCAGAGTCCTTGATGAATTCACAGAAAGACTGAGAATTAGTCCCGCAAGGGCGGGATTGGGGGGCCATTAAACTTGTAACTCAGCAATTGATATATGATTTTTGCAGCAACAAAATCGGGAGATTTATTTGTATGAGACGGACAGAGCTCAACAACGTCGAATCCAACAACATTTCTGGTCCTTATTACATCCTTCATAAAATTCAGAAGTTCATAATATGAGGGTCCTCCAGGTTCAGGGGTTCCTGTGGAAGGCATTATGGATGGGTCAAAAACATCAAGATCGATTGTGATATAAACATTCCGGGTAAGTTTGTCAAGTGCCTTTATATATTGACTCTTATCATGAAAGAGATTGTGAGAATAGAATATTCTGTCATCTTCAACAAATGGCAGTTCTTCTGCTGACATACTTCTTATACCGACCTGAACTACGGGTGCATATTCACGTGCCCTTGCCATTGCGCAGGCATGATTATACTCTGACCCCTCATACACTTGCCGAAGATCAGCATGGGCATCAAGCTGCAATATGGTAAGATTATCAAAATATTCTGCAAACGCTCTGAATGAACCTATAGAAACGGTATGGTTACCTCCAATAATCACAGGAAATTTCTTTTCTGTTAAAAGTGTTAATACCCTGTCATATACTGCTTTAACTAGTTTATCGGGAGATTCTTTTTCCGAAACAGGGACGACCGTGTTTATCCCGTGAAGATGAGCTTCAGAAGAGGTCTCAACATCGTAAAACTCAAGATTTACTGAGGCTTCAAGTATTGCGTCAGGACCCTTATCGGCACCTTTCATCCATGTACTTGTCTCATCATAAGGTACAGGAACAATTATTATTTCTGATTCCTGATAACTATAGACTACCTCCTGACCTCCGAAGTTCATTTAGATGTTTTATTCTGATTTTGTTTAGGTGTAGATTTCTTTTTTTTATTTTCTGTTGCAGGAACCTTTTTATTGCTTGCCGGTTTTTCTTCAGTATCTTTTTTTTCAGCATCTTTCTCAGGTTCCTCCTTAATGAGAAGGTTGAGGTTATGCAGGATATTATACCATTGTGCAACTTTCTTTATATCGCTGGCGTAAACTTTGTCTTTGGAGTAATCGGGGAGAACACCTTCAAACCAGACTTTCAGTTTGGCAGTATCCGTTTTTGAATCTATTGTTGGTCCGCCATTCTCTTTTTCATAAATGAGGTCAAAAACCTTTCCGAGAGGCATATCTTCTTTTTCGGTAAAGATTGCAATATCCTCAAGAGAACTTACTTTTGCTGATCCGAAAGCTGTGCTTCTCTTTTTTGTTTCAAGGTGTTCAACAATTATTGCATTTTTTCCCTGGGCAATAAATTTAAAAAGGCCCGGTTCGCCTGAAATTGCCAGAATATCTTTTAATATCATCTCTTATATATTTAATTACAAAGTTAATCCTAGAATTGTAAAGTCAGTTTCATAACTGATATTTATTTTCAATTTCAAAGATCAGTTCATATTTCGTTCCTTCTTAATCTTCTCATATGCTTCATTAACCATAGCAAATTTATCATCAGCAGATTTTCTGATATCTTCTCCAAGGTGACTTACTTTATCGGGATGATATTTCATAGCCATCTTTCTGTAGGCTTTTTTAACATCTTCATTTGTTGATGATGGATCTATTTCAAGAATTTTATACGAAGAGTCTGTTTCAGGGATAAACATATTCTTTATTGACAAAAAATCGCCTGATGCAACTCCCATATATGAGGCTATTTTTTCAATGATCTGAATTTCTGAAGGATGGATCATCGTGTCAGCCAGGGAGATATTAAATAAGAGGTGTAACAATTGCAGCCTTGAAGAATAATCCATGTTTCCTTTTATCTGGAGACAAACGTCCCTGACCGGGATTTCCTGCTTTAATATATCTTTGAGAGTAAGAAGAGCATGTTTTGCCGATTCCTGACCAAATTGTCTGACAAAGAACTGTTTAACGTAATCAAGCTCAGATTTCACTACTTTGCCATCAGCTTTCATAACAGCGGCAACGAGAACTAAAAGGCTCATGCCGAAATCACCCTGACTTGAGCTGGCAGTACCGGAAGTATAAGTAGAAGTATGAACAGTGGTGCTATCTATCATAGACCCCACCAGAAAACCCAAAAGGCCACCTATTGGTCCACCCATAGCGAAACCGAGACCTCCACCCAGCCATTTTCCAAAAATTCCCATATCAGGATTGAATATTAATAAGTTCTAAAATTTCATTGTGAATACCAAGGATAGCAGGAATTATCATTTCATTTTCAGAATTATAAATTATATAATCCGATAGTTTTCGTCGTCCTTCGTCATCCATTTGATTCTTCATTCTCTCCTTAACCTGTTCCCTTGTAAGTTTATTTCTCATTATGACTCTTTTTATTCTTTCTTCAATCGGAGCTACTACTGTGACTATCCTGTCAACAAGCATGGAAGCTCCGCTTTCAAAAAGAATAGCTGCTTCCATAATAGTATATGGTGAAGACTGATCCTGTACCCATTTTCGGAAACGGTCAAATACAGCAGGGTGTACGAGCATATTTACTTTATTAAGAAGAGCACTGTCGTTAAAAATAATCTTTGCGAGTTCCGTTCTGTTGAGACTTCCTCCGGTATAAAGGTCCTGTCCTGCCAGGGAGTTAATTTTTCTCATTATATCCTTGTCATTTTCCATAATATACTGTGCTTCCCTGTCGGCAGAAAAGACAGGTATTCCAAGTACGCTAAAAACCCTGCATACAGATGTTTTACCACTTCCTATGCCGCCGGTTACACCAAGCCTGAACCTTGATTTTCCAACTGTAGTCATCTGTATGTCACAAGGATAAAAAGTTATCGTTTCTTTCTGTTATCAGTCTTATCAGTGATAACGGATGAACTTGGGACTATCTTAATATAAGTGAAAAACAGAGTATCGGGTTTTATTGAGGTAATCTCGCAACCCGATCTCATCTGTATATTAAGGCTTTTTGTTAGTCCCGATGTTACAATATAATAGTCAAGTGTTAAATCTCCTTGTGCCCGTTTGTAATTAACTTTTGACATGTCAATTACCAAAGGAGTTTTTTTGCCAAAAATTTTAAGTTTCAGGATTGAGTAGCCCGGACCTTTAAGAAACAGGTTCAGATCAGCTGGCAATTCGTCAACTATTTCTCTCTCATTTGGGATGTTTGTAAATTCCAGAGGAAATTTTATTTCCGCTTCAATTTCTTTTCCCAGTGAGTTAAGATACCATAATATAAAGGAGAGAATAAGGAAGAAAGCAAAAGCAGTTATATCCCTGTTGATTCCTTTTTCTCCTTTCTTCATAAGGTTCTCTCGCTTTTTTTCATTTTCCTTTTTCACAAAAGGCATAATGTGAAGAATTATTTACTATTCGTCTGCAGACGGATCTTTAAGCAGAGCGTTTTTATCGACTTTAAGCTTGATATCTCCGCCAACATCCACTGTCACATAGTGATCTTTCACTTCGTAGATCTTGCCAAAAATTCCACCCGTGGTAATAACTTTATCACCTTTTTTCAGAGAGCTGCGGTAATTGGTAACTTCTTTCTGCTTTTTCATTTGTGGTCTTATCATGAAAAAGTAAAAAACAACAAAAACAAGTATAAGAGGAAGAAAGGTCACAAGCGGATTACTCTGCCCGCCTGCTCCGGCTGGCTGCCCCATCAAATACAAATACGCAAAATTGGTCATCTTTTTAATTATTAATTATTACTATTTATCTGAACTTACTACTTCTGCGGTTATTTTCAACAATACAACAGGAGTTTTAGCATTGGATTTAACTGTAATGGTCTTTGTCTGCATTCCGCTTCTGCCCGATGTATTAAAGACCACTTCAAGATTCCCAATGGCTCCGGGAGGAATTGGTTTTGTATCATATTTTGGAACTGTACATCCGCATGATGTTACAGCAGAAGTGATAATGATATTTTCAGTCCCTTTATTATCAAATGTAAAGGTATAACTTACCTTCTCGCCTTCTGTAACTTTTCCAAAATCATGCTGGTACTCTCTGAAGCTTATCACACCTTTCCCTGTTTTTAAATCGGAAGCAGGTGAGTTTTGCCCTGTTCCATTTCTGCAATTTGAAGCTATCATAGCTACCAGCGCCAAAGTTACTATTACGATCTTCTTCATAAAATTACATTAATAATACCGCTAACGTTCGTCTGTAAGTGCCTCACCAACCAACCCTCTCCCCGATTTGTTAAAAAGTCCGCCATCACGGATTTCTTTTACAATATTATCGAGAATCCCATTTACAAATGTACTGCTTTTTGAAGTACAATAGTATTTGGCAATCTCAATGTATTCATTCAAAGTCACTTTTACAGGTATTTCAGGAAATTCAAGTATTTCAGTTATCGCCAGTTGCATAACCAGAATATCCATTAGTGCTATTCTGTCAACTTCCCAGTTTGTAGTATTTCTGTCAATAAGCTCTGAACATTGTTTTGAATGAAGGATTGCTTTTCTGAATAGTATTTTCACGAATTCCTCATCCTCCGCATTTTTAAATAGCGGCATCAGCGGAGTTTTTTCTCCTGAATCGGTCTTGAATTTTTTCAGAGTTTTCTCAACCATTGATGAAATATATTCCATATCATCATTCCAGTATATGCTCTGTTCTTCAAGGTTTAACAGCAGATCTTCCGAATCTGCGAACAACTCCGTTATAAGCCTTATAATAAACTTCTTGTCAGACAGAAAATTATTAGTTTCCGAGTTCATGTACTCTTCATATACCTCCCAGGCAATCATTTTATTGTATAGCAGCCTGGGAATATGAGAATGATTCACCCACGAAAGTTTTTTGGATGAAACATATGTTTTAAATTCAATATTTTTTCTCAGCTGACTTATAATCTGATTATCTACAAACCTCCGTTTCGGATTAAGATCTTCATGAGAGGGGATCCTTTTCTGAAGAGCAAGATCTATCTTCTCCCCTGCAATATCAGCGAGTTCAAGAACAAGTAACAGCAAATAGTGATAAAGATCGTAACTCTTCCCAATGCTGAACATTAATTCTTTTTCGGCCTGGGCAATACTCTCATCCTCCCTGCGGTTAAAAGCATAAAGAGCCATCAGGGCTTTTATACGTAACAATCTTCTGCTTATCATCTGTAAAGAACCTCAAATTTCCGCAGCAAAAATACTCTTTTTCCCGTACCCTCAAAACAACTTGGCAAAATTAAGGACAAATAATTTGTCGGGTTTTGATTTGATAAAATAATTGTTACATTTGACAATAGAAAACAAAACCCTAACACTAACTGACTTAGAAATGGAAGAAGAAGCCGGAATACAGGAAGTCATTAACGGGCATGATGAAAAAATAATTAAGGAAGAAATTTTCACCAAAGTGGTGCGTGCCGGAAAGAGAACATACTTTTTCGATGTAAAAGCTACCAGGAAAGATGATTATTATCTGACCATTACTGAAAGCAAGAAACGTTTAGGGAAAGAAGGAAAAGTGTTCTACGAAAAGCATAAGATTTTTCTTTATAAAGAAGATTTTGAAAAGTTTTCTGATGGGTTAAAAGATGCTGTAACCTACATCGGAAACGGTAAAGATGAGTCGCATGCGTCCGAACCTGCATCCTTTGCTGAACTCAGTGATGAAAAGAGTAGCCTGAGAACGGAAGAATTCACTAATGTCGAGTTTGATGACCTTGGCAAGAAGTGACAAGAATTATCTAAATGTCTGATTATATCCTCCTTATTCTTGGGATCATTTTTATGATCATCGGGATAATTGGATGCCTGGTTCCTGTTCTCCCCGGGCCACCACTGAGCTTTCTTGGAATAATATTTTTGCAACTGACCAGATTCGGCCAGTTTACTACCGCTACTTTAGTTGTTTTTGGATCGATAGCTGCAGTAGTTACAGTTTTTGACTATATCATTCCAGTTTGGGGAACAAAGAGGTTTGGTGGTTCCAAGTATGGAACCAAAGGTGCGACCGTAGGTTTAATTGTGGGATTCTTCATCGGTCCTCTTGGTATTATTTTAGGCCCGCTGATTGGGGCTTTTGTAGGAGAAATGATATTCAAAGATGATATAAATTATGCTTTTAAAGCCGGCTTCGGAAGTCTTCTGGTGTTTCTTACAGGTATCGGGCTTAAACTTGCAGCTTCGTTAGCAATGACTTTTTATTTTATAAAAGAACTCATCGCCTGAATATCAAAGTTGAGAATGTTCAACTGGACCTTTTTAACTACAAAGTATACATAGTTAAAATAATGTTCTTCAGCTCTTTGCGACCTTTGTGCAAATCCTTTGTGATCTTTGTGGTTAATGGATTTTATTTCGTTGTTATGATCCCAGTGTAGCAACCATAACTGCCTTAATAGTATGTAACCGGTTTTCTGCTTCATCGAAGACTATTGAATGTTCTGATTCAAAAACATCTTCTGTCACTTCCATACCATCGAGACCGAATTTTTTAAAGATGTCCTCTCCTATTTTAGTATCTCTGTTATGAAAAGCAGGAAGACAATGCAGAAATTTAGCCTGCGGGTTAAGTGTCTTATCAATAACATTCATATTCACCTGGAAAGGTCTTAATAATCTGATTCTCTCTTCCCAAACGGAATCAGGTTCTCCCATAGAAACCCACACATCAGTATAAAGAAAGTCAGCACCTTTAACAGCTTTCTCAACATCATCAGTAATAGTGATTTTTGCTCCTGTCTCAATCGCAATGGAACGGCATTTTGTTACCAGCTCTTCATCCGGTTGATAGTTTTTCGGAGCTGCAATCCTAAAATCAATTCCCATTTTAGCTGACCCCACCATAAGGGAATTACCCATGTTATAACGGGCGTCACCCAGATAGCATAAAACCATTTTATTAAGAGGTTTATCAGAGTGTTCTGTCATTGTGAGAAAATCTGCAAGAATCTGCGTCGGATGGAATTCATTTGTAAGGCCATTCCATACAGGAACTCCCGCATACCTGGCAAGTTCCTCGACTATGGTCTGGCCATAACCACGATATTCGATCCCGTCGTACATGCCACCAAGCACCCTAGCTGTATCTTTCATTGACTCTTTCTGACCAATCTGCGAACCAGTGGGTCCAAGGTATGTTACATGAGCACCCTGGTCATATGCTGCTACTTCAAAGGCACATCGTGTCCGTGTTGAAGCTTTTTCAAAAATCAATGCTAAATTTTTTCCTCTCAGGTATTGTTTCTCTGAACCATCTTTTTTAGATCTTTTCAGCTCAGCTGCCAGATCGAGGAGATATTTAATTTCCTCAGGTGTATAATCAAGAAGTTTAAGAAAATTACGGTTGTGAAGGTTTTGTGACATCGTTATAATATTTTAATATAATAGACAAAAGTAAAAAGATAAAAGGAAAATCAAAAAGCGCTGTTTACCTCCGGTCATCCTCATAATCCATAGTAATTTTTGATCCATATTTTCTATCAGCCAGTTTAAAAGCTTCAGTGATGACACTTTTTTTGCCGCCATTTTTAATAAAGCTCAGACAAGCCTCAATCTTAGGTGCCATACTACCTTTTGTAAACTGACCTTCATTCAGGTATTTGAGAGTATCCTTATAATTAAGGAATTCTTTTATTTGCTGATCGGGCTTCATGTAATTGATATAGATATATGGCACATCTGTGAGGATATAAAATTCATCCGCACCTATTTGTGTAGCAAGAAGCGCGGAGGCAAGATCCTTGTCAATAACCGCTTCTGCAGGTCTCACATCTTTATTTTCATCAATATACACTGGTACACCGCCGCCTCCTGCAGCAATAACAATATTCCCTTTTCTGGCAAGATCACCGATAATTGAATCATTTACCACACCCACTGGAACAGGAGACGGGACTACCCTCCTGAAGCCACCCTGTATCTTTATTTCCTCTTTGAATATCCATCCTTTCTTTGAGGAAAGTATATCAGCCTGTTCCTTTGAATATATTTTACCAACTCGTTTTTGAGGATCGCTGAAAGCTTTGTCATTAATATCAACAATGACCTGAGTTACAATACATATGACATTTTTAACTATCTTATGTTTATTAAGGACATTTCTTAGCATTCTTTCAATCATATATCCGATGCCACCCTGTGAATCAGCAACACAAATATCAACAGGCATCTGAGCTATACCGTACAATTGTTCACCGGCATCATTACGCATCAGTATATTTCCAACCTGAGGTCCGTTACCATGCGTTAAAACCAGGTTATACCCTTCATTTATTAAAAAGACCAGATTTTCAAGTGTTTCCGTAGTATTTTGCTCCTGTTCTTCAATAGTTCCTGTTTGATCGCCTCTTAACAAAGCATTACCTCCCAGGGCTACAACGGCAAGTCTATTTTCCATAGAATTTAAGAATAACTGATTTTTATTTTAGTACTGTATGCTTCCCTTTTAAAATTTTACTCCCAAAGGGTTTTAATTAAATTGAGGAAGATCACAAAATTATCAAAATCTGTAGTACTTCTCAGAAATTGGCAAATGAATTTTCAAGCAATAATATTTCACATAGAAATCAAATGATTAATCTTTTAAATATTAACTGTCAGGAACTGAAGTTAAAAAAAAATATTACATTTACGAAACTCAAAATACTACCAGATACGTGAGATTCAGCTATGTATTGTTCACTGCAGTAATCTTTGCATTGACAAGTTTCTCCTGTAATGAAAAAGGGGGGAAATTTATAACCCAGGGAGAAATCCATTATAACATAGATTATATCGGTAATTTTGGACCTATGCCAAAAGAGGTACTCCCTAAAAATCTTATTGTCTCATTTAAAAACAATAAAATTCTCTTCGAGATGATTTCTCCGTTTGGCAATTCAGGTATCCTCAACCTGACCAACCCCGAGGAAGGAATCTTCGACACATATTTCAGCCTTTTTACTTTGAAATATTTCTATCCGATTAAATCAGGAGAACAGTTTCCTGGGTTTGAAGCGATGCAAGGAATTGTAATCCGGAAGACAGCGAAGACATCGATCATTTGCGGATACACTTGTAAAAATGCCATTGTTACTTTTCCCTCGGAAAAAGACAAAGTATATGAAATATGGTATACAAATGAGATTAATGTAAAGAATCCAAATACTGCAACCCCCTTCAGTCAGATTGACGGAGTGCTTATGAGTTTTTTCTTCTTCCTGGGGCCTGCAGAAATACATTTTGAGGCTGAAACAGTTTATAAGAAAGACATACCTGACCGGACATTTGAACGAAGAGAAAAATTCCTTAAGGTATCGAGGGATGAAATCGACACTTTTATCAATAAAATGATAAGTCTATAGGTATTATTGCCGTAGACATAAATGATACAAAGAATAAAAACGAGGTAATATTTCATTCTTTTTCATTCAAGTAATCAAACAACCTAAAAGATCCTGTACAAAATCAAATTCATTCAGCAGCTTTTTGAGGAAGTCTTAAAATTATTACCTTTGGGTTGCGTTTAAAAAACCAAAACTGTTTTGATAAACTGTGCCCGGAAATGAGTAAAGAGAAGGAAGATATTGGTAAAAAGAATACCAAAACATCGAAAAGTCCAGTAAAGACAAAATCTTTTATCACCGATGAAAGGATTAAATTTGTTTTTGGGATTCTCATTACCGGTTTTGCAATATATCTCCTTCTGGCTTGTGTAGCTTACCTGTTCTGGTGGAAGACTGACCTAAGCATTGCCGATTCAGATATCGTTTCAGGTTCTGATATTGCTGTTAAAAACTGGTCAGGTAAAAGCG
>DCFT01000023.1 GCA_002319885.1 Bacteroidales bacterium UBA1797 | reverse complement strand
CGTCCCAACACATGTGCCGGGAGATCATGCCTTTCAGCAAGAAGTGCTTAAGCTACTGTTATTCGCTTATGCTGCGAGAGCGTAATTGTTTTCGCCTTTTATTGTTTTGTGACACTGTAAAAGTGACGCGCCACCACACACTGCATGCTTACATAACATCTCTCATGCTGTCAAAACCATGTCAGCCCCTGATGATATGTCCCGCAAAGATACGAAAAAAAGTTTGGAGTGCCTAAAGTGCCTGGATTGCCTATAGTACTTATGCTAGCTTTATTAATTTTTTTTAACACTCCAGGCACTTCAAACTTTAGATCACTCCAAACTATTTTATGTATCTTCACATCTCCATCAATTATGTAATTGCAGCAATGGAAAAAACATTAAGAGTTGGGATCCTCCGGGAAACAAAAAATCCCCCCGACAGAAGAGTTCCTCTTACACCACCACAGATAATAGCTCTTGAGGAGTTATATCCCAATGTTGAGTTCTTCGTGCAACCCAGCGATTACAGGTGCTACTCAAATGAAGAATACGAGTATCTTGATATTCCCCTGAAAGAGGATCTCAGAGAGTGTGATATCCTTCTGGGTGTGAAAGAGGTAGATAAACGGACCTTTATCCCCGGGAAAACATATCTTTTCTTTGCTCATGTAGCCAAGAAACAACCTCATAACCTTGAGATGTTCAAAGCTATGACTGAAAATAACCTTAGTTTTATCGATTTTGAATATCTTACTTCTGATAATGGGCAAAGAGTAGTGGCATTCGGTCGTCATGCGGGAATAGTAGGAGCTTATAACGGATTAAGAGCAAGAGGGATTAAAACAAATAAGTTCAAACTTAAACCAGCCTACCAGTGCCATGATCTGGATGAGATGTGGGCTGGTCTCAAACTTATCGAACTTAAAAAGGGATTAAAAGTTCTTGTAACAGGGAATGGACGCGTAGCTCACGGCGCTCTTGAAACACTGGCTGTAGCCAACGTGGAACAGGTAACTCCGGAAGATTATCTTAGCAGGGAATTTGATGTACCTGTCTGCTGTCAGATCGGACCCGAATATTATACCAGGCATAAAAATGGTCAGAAATTCAGTTTCAGCCATTTTACGAAATTTCCAGATGAATATGAATCGGCATTCCGGCCTTACACCAGAGTAACTGACATTCTGATCACCGGTCACTTCTGGGATCCGCGATCTCCTGGTTTCATGACTATCGGGGACATGAGAAATCCCGATTTCAGGATCTCAATAATTGCGGATATAAGCTGTGATGTGAATGGTCCAATCCCATCCACAATCAGGGCTACAACAATATCTGATCCTTTTTATTCCTTTAATCCTTTCCTGGAAATTGAAGAACCTGCATTCTCAAAACTGACAAATATCACAGTGATGTCAATTGATAATCTGCCTGGTGAGCTACCGCGCGATGCCTCTCTTGATTTTGGTAAGATGTTAATGAGTAATGTATTGCAGGATCTATTAACAGAAACTCATAGCCCGATGATAGAAAGAGCAACTATCCTGCAAAGCGGAAAACTTACTCCCCGATACGAATATCTTATCGGATACCTGAATGGCTAAGCCCGGTATAAGACTCATGGCTCACGGCAAAAGGAAGAAATATATCCTTCTTTCCCTGTTTCGTTCGTAATTAGCTCATTATAATTCTAACCTCAACCTCAACCTCAACATCAAGCTTAACCTTAACCTCAGATAACTATGCGAAAAACCTTGTTTTTATTACTTATGCTTCTATCTTTCAGAATTCAGGCCCAACAGGATGATGCTCCTGTTATTGGCGTGAGCGATAAACGAATCGAAGTTTATGGACTCAGGAATGCCCGGGTTATTGTAGATTATCAGACTACCCTGGAAAATACGGATATCCTTATTTCAAATGGCAGAATAGAAGCCATTGGAGTAAACCTTACTTTTCCCAAAGGAACTTTGATTTATGACCTCACCGGAAAGACGGTTTATCCCTCGTTTGTAGACGTATATGCCGGTAATTATGGAATAAAGTCTGAAACATCATCAGCGGGCATAAATCCATTTGCAGCTTTCATGAATCCTTCGCCTGCTGGAAGATTCGGAGCCAGGGAAGCAATTCCCGAACCACGAAAGGCAGATTACTGGAATGATGGAATTCACTCTTCCTATGATATCTCTTCGGAGTTTAAGCCTGATGAAAAGGTTGCTGAGGAGTACCGCAAGATCGGTTTTGGGGCTGTTGTTACATTCAAAGCTGATGGTATTGCCCGCGGGACATCTGCTCTGGTTAGCACCGCAGACGGGAAAGCCAATAATGTTATTTTGAAGAGAAAGGCTTCATCCAATTATTCTTTTTCCAGGGGACATTCATCTGACCTTTATCCTATGGCACAATTTGGATTTATTGCCTTATTAAGGCAATTAAATTATGATGCTCAATGGTACAAACAGCTTCCACAGGGTTATTTTCAGGATGATGATCTTGATGCATATATAGCTGATCTTAATTTCCCGCAGATTTTCGAAGTGTCAAATAAGCTTGAAGTACTGAGAGCCGACAAAATAGGCAAGGAATTTGGAATTAGCTATATCATTAAAGGGGGAGGGGATGAGTACCAGACAATTAACGATATAAAAAAGACAGGGGACAAGCTAATAATTCCTGTCAATTTCCCGGATCCTCCTGATGTAAAAGATCCCTATGATGCTGCTTCAGTTACCTATACGACATTAAAGAATTATGAAATGGCTCCTGCGAACTTGTCAAGAATATCAACAGCAGGTCTTACCTTTGCAATTACCTCTTCAGATCTTAAGCAGCGCTCATCTTTTTTAACAAACCTGAGAAAAGCCATTAAGTATGGATTGTCTGAGACAGAAGCACTTAAAGCGCTTACTTATACTCCGGCAAGCCTTGTGGGATCATCCCATCTGGTGGGCGCTATTAAAAAGAATATGATAGCTAACCTGTTAATAACTTCCGGCGATATATTCAAGGATGATTGTGTCGTTTATGAAAACTGGGTGCAGGGCACTCCTTACAGGTTTGTTGATCTGCGTATCAGAGACATCAGGGGAACATATTCTCTGAATGTGGATTCTGCAAAATACAAGATGGTCTTATCGGGTAGTCTCGACAAACCCTCAATAAAACTGACTTATGATACAACAGAAGTGAAAGGCGCTGAATTTACCCTTGAAAGGGATCTTGTTAGTATAAACTTTGACAGATCAAAAAATAAATACAGACTCTCAGGCTATATCGCTGAAAAAAGCTTTGAAGGGAAAGGGCAGCTTGAAAACGGTCAATGGATAAACTGGAAGGCTATATTCACCAGCGATACGACTGAAAAAACCAACATGCATAAAAGTCATGAAATGCCTGTTCCCGGACTTGGAGAAGTAATATACCCTTTTACAGCGTATGGGAGAACGGACCTTCCAAAACAGGAGGATGTTCTCTTTAAAAATGCCACTGTGTGGACCAGCGAAAAAGAGGGCAACCTACTTAATACTGATGTACTGGTTCAGAAAGGGAAGATCACAAAAATCGGAAAGAACCTGACTGCACCTGATGGTGTTGCTACCGTTGATGCCACAGGAAAACATCTTACGCCCGGAATAATCGACCAGCATTCGCATATAGCCATGGACGGGACAAATGAGATGGGTCAGGCTATAACTTCTGAAGTAAGAGTTGGTGACATTATTAATCCTGAGGATGAGAGTATCTACAGGCAATTGGCAGGAGGTGTTACAATGTCGCAGATACTTCATGGTTCTGCGAACCCTATTGGTGGGCAATCGATAATTATTAAAGAACGCTGGGGACATAATGCTGAAGAACTCAAAGTTGAAAACCAGGTAGGATTTCTGAAACATGCTCTTGGAGAGAATGTTAAACGCACATCCAACCGCTATCCAAACACACGGATGGGTGTGGAACAGATCATCAGGGATGCGTATCAGAGAGCAGTCGATTATAATAATGAGTGGAAAAAATGGAATGTACTCAAACCTGCAGAGAGAATCGGAAAGGTTCCTCCCAGAAAAGATCTGGAGCTCGATGCAATTGTTGATGTTCTTGAAAAGAGAAGTTTCATTGAATGTCATTCCTATGTTCAGTCGGAAGGTATCATGATAATGAATCTGGCAAAGGACTTCGGAGTGAAGGTTAACACTCTTATACATTGTAATGAAGGTTATAAATATGCAGATAAGATAGCAGCCAATGGTACATCAGCTTCAATCTTTTCTGATTGGTGGGATTATAAATATGAAGTTTATGAAGGTATTGCATATAATGCCGCCATGTTACTCAAACAGGGAGTACTGGTATGTATTAATTCCGATGATGATGAAATGGGCAGACGATTGAACCAGGAAGCCGCCAAGATAATCAAGTATGGTGGTATCAGCGAAACTGAAGCACTTAAGCTTATTACCATTAATCCTGCAATAAATCTTCACCTGGGCGACAGAACAGGAAGCATAAAAGTAGGGAAAGATGCAGACCTTGTATTGTGGTCAGCAGATCCGCTTTCCGTCTATTCGCGTGCTACTAAAACCATGATCGACGGAACATTCTATTTTGATGAAGAGCAGGATGCAAAGATGAAAGAGCAGATTGACAATGAGCGAAACAGAATTATTGCCAATATTTTAAAGGAAACCCCTTCAGCAACACCTTCAAATTTTTCTAACAGGATAAAACGATGAACAATAAATTATATTTTTCGATACTTATGGCTTTTGCCTTTTTATTTCAGGCAACAGCACAGAACCCGGTTGTGGCACCCGCTCAGAAAAAGCCGGTAATGCTTGTTGGCGGTACTATTCATACCGGCACTGGCGATATCATTGAAAATGGTACAATTGTCTTTATAAATGGAAAGATAACTGCTGTCGGTAAATCAACAGATATTAATATTGATAAATCGGGTTATGAGATAATAAATGTTACAGGTAAGGAGGTTTACCCTGGTTTAATATTTCCCAATACAAGCCTTGGTCTTGTAGAAATTGGAAGCGGAGTCGATGTTGCCACTGATAACAGAGAAATAGGAGATCTAAACCCTAATGTTCGTGCAATAGCAGCCTATAATACAGATTCTCAGGTCATTCCTGTCATAAGATCGAATGGGATACTGATTGCACAGATAGTACCGGTCGGATCACTTTTGCCGGGAACATCCAGTGTGGTTCAGCTCGATGCCTGGAACTGGGAAGATGCTGCCTATAAGATTGACAACGGAATTCAGCTTGTGTGGCCCAGAAAATCTTTGGCCAGAAGGGGTGAGGGAGATTATTCCCGCTTTGCAGTTCCGGGTAGCAATAATTACGATAAAAATGTTGAGGCACTTGAAAAAATATTTACAGATGCCGTTGCTTATACAGCAGTTGACAAACCGGAAAATACAAACCTTAGACTGGAAGCTCTGAAAGGACTTTTTGACGGCACTAAAACACTGTTTATCAGTTCCACTGAACCAAAAGGAATAATCGCAGCCATCTCTTTTGCCAAGCGATACGGAGTGAAAAAAATTGTGCTTTCAGACGCTGATGAAACAGCCTGGACAGTGAAGGATTTTTTAAAGGATAATAATATCCCGATCCTGTTGGCAGATCCGTTAAGTCTTCCAAGGTATGATTATAGTGATACAAGGCTTCCTTTCAAACTTGCAGCAATGTTTCACAAAGAAGGAATCCTGGTGGGTCTGACCTATTCAAGTCAGGCTTATGGCAACTTGCCTTTTGCAGCCGGTGAGACTGTGGCATATGGTCTTACCAAAGAAGAAGCTCTTCAGACAGTTACACTTAATACTGCAAAAATTCTTGGTATTGATGATAAAACCGGTTCGATTGAGACAGGTAAGGATGCAAACATTGTTGTTTCAACCGGAGATATACTTGATATGCATACAAACAATATAGAATACGCATTCATTGAGGGGAGAAATATAAGCCTCGATAATAAACATAAGCAGTTATACAGACGCTTTGAAGCGAAGTATGCTGATATGAAACAGAATAAATAAATATCTTTTCCCACAGATATTGCTGATCTACGCAGATTTTTCTGCCGAAATCTGCGATATCTGCGGGAAAATAAAATAACTTCACTTTTTAAAATAGGTTTTTAGTGAAGAAAGAATGAAGATTATTTCAATCGGACCTGCATATCCTTACCGCGGTGGACTGGCATCATTTAATGACCGTCTCTGTCAGCAGTTTTCCAGAGAGGGACACGATATTGAAATATTCACGTTCAGGTTACAATATCCAAAATTTCTGTTTCCCGGGAAAACACAATATACTGATGGCTTGCCACCTGAAGGTATTAGTATCGACCGAAGAATTAATTCAGTAAATCCTTTTAACTGGATTTTGACCGGTCTTAAAATAAAAAGAGAAAAGCCCGAAATCCTTCTTATAAGGTACTGGTTACCATTCATGGGCCCTTGTTTTGGAACTATTGCAAGAATTGCAAAATCGAACGGGTGGACCAGGGTAATTTGTATTTTTGACAATATAGTCCCTCATGAAAACCGGCCAGGCGACAAAATTCTTACCACGTATTTTACAGAAAGTATTGACGGAGCTATTGTAATGTCGAGGACAGTTCTGGATGATCTTATCTCATTCAGGAAAAAAATTCATGTAAAACTTTCTCCACATCCTTTATTTGACAACTATGGATTACCAGTTGAGCGGCCCGATGCAATAAAAGCACTTAAGCTGGAGAGCGATTGCTCTTATATCCTGTTCTTCGGATTTATCAGGGCTTACAAGGGCCTTGATCTGCTGATTGAAGCATTTGCTGACAGCAGATTACGAGACAGGAATTTAAAACTCATTATAGCAGGTGAATTTTATGAGGATGATACTCCGTATAAAGACCTTATTAAAAAGAATAGCCTTGAAAACGAAGTGATCTTTTATGATCATTTTATAAAAGATTCAGAGGTTCCTCTTTTTTTCAGTGTTGCCGATATCGTTATTCAACCGTACAAATCTGCAACCCAGAGTGGTGTTACCCAGATTGCATATTATTTTGAAAAACCTATGCTTGTGACCAATGTTGGTGGTTTAAGTGAAATCGTTCCTGACGGGAAATGCGGTTATGTCGTGGCTCCGGGAGCTGAGGAGGTTGCAGATGCTATCTTCGATTTCTTTGTTAACGGAAGAAAGGAGCAGTTTACAGAAGGTATAAGGAAAGAAAAAGAGAAATTTTCATGGGATAAGATGACAGCAGCTATTCTGGATTTGTATAATACTATTTAGTCTCCTTTTTATTTCCCATCATGGGGCTAAATCTCTGTTCTTTAGTGAAATATATCTAAGTATCTCAGATTTTTCTCTCCCCTTGGGGGAGATGTCAGCGGAGCTGACAGAGGGGTTTTAATCCCAAGACGAACCCCATTGGGAGAGATGCCGATAAGCGGGAGAGGGGTTTT
The DNA here is from genome assembly GCA_002319885.1 of Bacteroidales bacterium UBA1797. Lineage (GTDB taxonomy): Bacteria > Bacteroidota > Bacteroidia > Bacteroidales > VadinHA17 > LD21. The sequence goes on along the minus strand of DCFT01000023.1, from coordinate 7,145 downwards.
ATAATCCAACGCAGAATTATCATTTAAGGAAGACACTGCTAGCGGGCCAGTAGCCTTCAGATATTCACCCTGTCTTTTATCAGGTAGCTATTACGCTCAGAAGAGTTTCTGTTTAATAGTTCTCCCAGGAAACCCGTAAGAAAAAGAAAGGATCCTATTATCATTACTGTTAACGCGATGAAAAAGAAAGGGCTGTTAGTAACCAGTGGTGCTCTGAGGTGATTTGTAACGAAAACCAATTTTCTGATACCCAGGTAGCCGGCCATGGTAAAACCAATAAGGAACATAAAGGTACCAATAGTGCCAAACAGATGCATAGGGTTTTTACCAAAACGGGTTATGAAACCTATGGTTAAAAGATCGAGATATCCTTTAATGAATCTGTCAAGGCCATACTTAGTGACCCCATATTTCCTGGCGCGGTGTTCAACAACTTTCTCTCCAATCTTTTTGAATCCTGCCTCTTTAGCCAGCATCGGGATATATCTGTGCATCTCTCCGAATACTTCAATACTTTTAACCACTTCCAAACGGTATGCTTTTAGTCCGCAGTTAAAATCATGAAGTTTTATACCCGACGACCATCTGGCTGTTCTGTTATAAAATTTGCTCGTGATTCGTTTTACAAATGGGTCATGTCTTTTCTTTTTCCATCCCGATACAAGATCGTAACCATCATTCATGATCATCTTATAAAGTTCAGGTATTTCGTCAGGAATATCCTGAAGATCAGAATCCATGGTAATAACCACATTCCCGGCAGCCTCCTCAAAACCTGTATAGAGTGCAGCAGCCTTACCATAATTCCTCCTGAAGCGGCAACCTTTCACGAATTTATTCTTTTCAGCTGCCGTGATAATCTTATCCCAGGATGAATCTGAACTTCCGTCATCAACAAAGATTATCTCATATGAGAGCCGGCTGTCTGTACAAACCTTTTCAATCCATTCAGTTAATTCCTGAATTGATTCCTCTTCATTATAGACAGGAATAACAATCGACAAATCCATCAGAATAGTATACAGTTTAGTTTGCTGGTGCGTCTACCAGAGGATTACCTTCTTTTTTGACAAAAATACTTACAATAAGGGTATAAATTACACCAAAAAACATAGAACCAAAAACTGAAATAACAGCCATTATTCCCGGTTTCATAATTTTTGCGGTAAAGGCCATGCCTGTATCAATTGCAGACTGAGGTACTCCTCGTTTTACCATCGCTTCTTCTGAAATAGCCATTGATTTTTTCACTAATCCCGGATCAATTATTGCCCAGAGAATGTAAGTGAAAATAGCCATAATTATTGCATAGTATAAGAAAATGACTACCCCGGCGCTAACAGATTGCCCGTAGGTTATCTGTCCATGCATGAAATTATCGCGATAGGATTTCAGAAGGAAAAAGAGAATGATTAATTGGATAGGTATGTTGATATATCCAGCTGTTTTGTTGAGAGTAAGGTCAAGAAAATACAGTATCAGCGTAAACGCAATTCCTGCCAGTGCTAAAATCACTCCATTTGTCAGGTTAGCTTTCCAAACGTTAACTTTTTCTTCCATGATGTAGATTGTTTGTTTCGTAAATTGGTTAATTGATTAAGAACAAATATAATCTAAAAATATCTGACTAACAGGTATCTAACAAGTGATTTATTGATTTTTTTCGTTTAACCCGGTCTGCTAACCTGCGGAAAGCGAAGAATTGACAACGGATAGTGGAGTAGTTCGACGAAGTCAGAGTCAATTTACTCCCGCTGGAATGTGGGTAAATAAATTGATTTTCAGGCGATTTAATTTAAGTTATAAATATTATCGGGTTATAATCTAAAAATAGAAATGGGTATCGCTGGTAAATAGGAATAATTATTTTGCAGGCTACTTAAATAATTGTATTTTTGCGCGGGGTAAGTCTTATACGACCAGCTCCTGCTGAACTCCCCCAGGATCGGAAGGTAGCAAGGGTAGGCAGTTGTAGCGGTGCGATATAAGGGGCTTACCCTTTTTTTTTGTACTTAAAGTATGGAGTGCCTAAGGTACTTGGAGTTAAAAATACTCCAGGCACTCTGGGCACTTTATACTTTGTGCACTTTTATCTATATTTGTCGCAATTTTAGAATATCATGCTGATCCGTATTTATAACGAGAACCCGAATCCAAAGCATATCAGGCAGATAGTCGACCTGCTTGAGGTTGGTGGTATTATAATTTATCCCACCGATACAGTATATGCAATGGGGTGTGATATACTGGCAACCAAATCAATTGAAAAGATCGCCCGTTTTAAGGAATTGAACCCGAAGAATCCTGATCTCTCTCTTATATTTCATGATATGAGTCAGCTTTCAGAATATACAATAATAAGGGACAACAACATATTCAAACTTTTAAAGAGGAATCTGCCCGGACCATTTACTTTCATCGTTCAGGCAAACAATCAGATTCCAAAACTTTTTAAGAACAAAAAAAAGACAGTAGGTATCAGAATCCCTGACAACAATATTGTACTGGAACTGGTTAAGGAACTTGGACGACCAATAATAACTACTTCAATACATGATCCGGACGAAGTAATAGAATATACCACCGACCCTGAACTGATTCACGAGAAATTTAATGAGTTTGCGGATGTTATTGTTGACGGTGGTTATGGCAAAAATGAGGCATCTACAATTGTCGATTGTACGGGTGACGAAATTGAAATTTTAAGACAGGGTTTAGGAGTTCTTGAGAGATGAAACTCATTAGTTCCTATAGAAATTTCTGCTGAACAGAATCATTACAGTAAGTAATTCAAGCCGGCCCAATAACATCAATAATGACAGAAACCATTTACCTGCCATCGGCAGTGCAGAATAATTTGTAAACGGACCAAAAGTTCCGAGAGCAGGACCAATGTTACCAAGCATTGAAGCTGAGGTACTGAAAGAAGTAATCATGTCATAACCCATAAACGAAATGACAAAGGTACCAATGCACATTATGAAAACGTATAATATCATGAACACCAGTAGATTATATATTGTACTCTGTGGTACCGGTCTATTATCAAGACGTACAGGAATAACTGCATTTGGATGAATCTGTCTTTTAAGTTCCTGCCGGCTGTTTTTTGTGATTAATAGTAACCTCACTATTTTAATACCTCCACTCGTTGATCCGGTTGTACCTCCGGTAAACATAAGAACGAAAAAGATAATTAGAATAATACTTCCCCACAAATTATGATCCTGTGTATAGAAACCAGTGGTGGTTATTATTGAAATAACGTGAAAAGAACCGTCTAATATTGCTTTACCAAAGGTAAAACCCATCTTAAAATATAGAATAAGCGAAACCAGTACTACAAAAATAAAACTGATCAATGAATAAAAAACAAACTCATTGTTGCCTGTTATCTTTTTAAAATTTCCTTTAAGCCCAAAGTAAATCAGTGTCATATTTGTTCCTGCAATGAACATGAAGGCCGTAACTACAATCATTATGTAGGGAGTAGAAAATGATGCAATCCCATTATTCCGGGTTGAAAAACCACCTGTCGACAGAGTCGAGAATGAATGGCATATCGCATCAAAATATGACATGCCACCAAGGGAAAGTAAAATTACTTCAATGAGAGTTAATAGAAGATAAATCCCTATAAGACGTTTTGCTGCAGCTTTAAATTTGGGATGAATTTTATCAGTTTGTTGTCCTGAAAATTCAATGGCAGCAATCTGCAGGTTAAATGATTTAAAAACAGGAATGACAGATAGCGATATGAATATTATTCCAATACCTCCGATCCATTGGGTCAGACTCCTCCAGAATAGAATTCCGTGTGGCATTGATTCAACATTTGTAAGAATTGTAGCCCCTGTAGTTGTAAATCCCGACATGGACTCGAAAAAGGCATCGCCAAAGCTTGATATTGAGCCGCTAATGAGAAATGGTAAAGTTCCAAATATGCTGAAAATAAGCCAGATACCCGTTACAATAATGTATCCTTCCTTATTTCCGAAAATTCTCTCTTCATTTCTGAAAGGGGTGTATACTAATACTCCTGTAACAATCGTAATAAAAGCGGAATAACAAAAAGATGTTGCTGCATGTTCATGGTACAAAAACGAAATACCGGCAGAGACAAGCATAAATAAACCTTCAATAATGAGTAGCAGGCTAAAAACCCTTGCTATTATTCTGAAGTTGATCATAAGAAATCAGGTAAAATATTTTGAAAGCTTCTCGTATGCAGAAGGCAAGGTAAAAATGACGACTTTATCGTTTGCTCTGAGTATTGTATCACCCGTTGCAATGAATGGTTCTCCGTCCCTGGTACCACCTCCAACTATGGCATCTTTTGGAAAATCGAGACTCCGTAGAGTACCTTTTGTAATTTTTGAGTTTGCCGGTACATTAAATTCGATGACCTCTGCATCAGTACCAGTCATATATTTGACCTGTGTCACATTAGGATTGGTGGTATGTCTGAAAATCCTGCTAGCTGCTGATATTTTTTTATTGATAATAGTGTCGATTCCGGTATTTTCAGCCAGATTTATGAATTCCATGTTTTCCACTTCAGCTATTGTCTTTTTTACACCCAGTCTTTTTGCAAGAAGACACGATAGGATATTAGTTTCTGAATTTCCTGTTACCGCTATAAAAGCGTCCATTTTTGTAATCCCTTCCTGTTCGAGCAGATCAACATTTCTTCCATCTCCATTGATTATCAGTGTGTTATCCAGTATTTCTGCCAGGTCCTCACATTTTCTGATATTTGAATCTATAAGTTTGACTTCACAGGTCTTCTGAAGGTATATTGCAACGTGTTTCCCGATTCTGCTGCCTCCAAGTATCAATATATTTTTAGCTTCAAAATTCTCCTTGCCCGAAGTCCTCATCATTTCATCGATTCCTTCATGAGTTGATATTACGAAGACCATATCACCTAACTGAAAATGTTCATTTCCCCGGGGTATTATTGTTACTGCATTTCTTTTGATAGCTACAGCCCTGTATTTATCAGTTATGTGACTATTAGCAACTTCCTGAAGGCTTTTGTTGAGTATAGGCGCGTTCTCTTCAAGCTTCTGTACATACATAGCCAGTTTACCCTCTGAAAATTCCATGAATTCTGTTGACCCTGTTTCATGAAGAAGCCCGAGAACCTCGCGTGCAGCAATCAGCTCAGGATAAATAAGCGAGTCTACACCAATAGATTTGAAAAAATCAAGGTTTGAAGATTCAAGATAATCGAGATTATCAATTCGCGCAATTGTTTTTATAGCCCCAAATCTCTTAGCAAGGATAGCCGCGGTAATGTTGGTATCTTCTGAATGGGTTACAGCAATAAAAAGATCAGTTTTTTTGCGCAGAGTATCCTCCAGGACCTTCACCGAAGTAGCAGAACCTTCCCGTGTAAGAACATCGAGAGAGCTATCGAGAGGTTTAAGACGGGATTCTTCAGGGTCGATAAGAATTATTTCATGATTTTCATTCGATAACATCTTAGCCAGGTGTGTCCCAACTTCCCCTGCCCCTGCAATTACAATTCTCATTAAAAAATATTTGAAAAAACATGACAAAATAAGAGATAAATCCCTTAATCCTCAAGTTTTTTATGACTTTTATTTACTAACCAGTCATATCGGCTTTATAAATGCACCTGATCTTCTCACGAAATGGATCAGGCTTTGGCCGTTTAGCAGAGCCTGTGCGGAAATTTGAAAACCCGATGATGCCCTGGAAGTAATAATAATAACTTTTGGTGGGTAACTGAATTTCATATCGCTATCAATTTTGGGTCTTGAACCTGTAATAATAAGGATATCCGGGCCAAATTTCTGAAGGATGCCATTATCTGCATAATTGGTAATCAGGATCTTTTTCCCGTTCGCCCTGACACAATAAAAATTATTTCGTAAGACCGTAGATCTTATTTTTAGCCCAAGTGTAGCGCAGTGTCTTTTTACCGCGGGTAGTACAATTGCGGTATCGGAAAACAGATTAAGGATCTTGCCGGTCCGTATACCGATAGCTGCTGAACCAGGAGAATTGTAAACTATTAACTCATTAGTTGTTTTTGAGGAAAAATCGACAATTGCACCCGCGGTAACAAAAAGGATTAAGAAGAGAAGAGGATAAAATACAGGGATAGATCTCTTCTTTAAAAAGAAATAGGCAGTAAGAAAAATTGTACAGGTAAGAAGAATACATTGAATTGTTGTTGAACCAATATTTTCAATGGTCGAAAAGGGAAGTGAAGCTGTATAAGCAGTCAGCTGCTCGGTTAAGCTGGTAAGATAGTTAAGCAGTACACCTAAAAACTGCGAAAGAAATTTTAGATGAAAAAATATTGGTATAAGACATGCTGTGATAATCAATAAATTCGCCAGTGGAACAATTGTAATATTTGCAATTATGAAATATATGGGGAATCTGTTAAAAAGCAGGATAGTCAATGGCAGGGTGCCTGCCTGAGCTACAATTGTTATAGCAGACATTTGCCATATTTTGTCTGAAACGCGGTTATTAAACCGGATCACCCGGTAAAAGTCATTATAAAAGCTTATAATATAAATTACTGCTGAATATGAAAGAAGAAACCCTGCATCAAATATTACCGATGGTCTGAGAATAATAAGAAAAAAAGCTGATGCCAACACCGAATTAATTCCGTTCGCGGGTCTCTTCATCAGTTTTCCGGCCTGGAGAAAAGTAAACATCAGTGTGGCTCTTACAACCGAAGGAGTTAATCCGGTTACAAATGCAAATGACCACAGGACGAGAAGTGTAATTATTATTCTTAAAATATTGAATCTTCTTTTCATAAAAAACAGAAGATTTAGAACGAACAGGCTAAGGATTAAAGCATGAAGGCCCGATACTGCCATAATATGCATAACTCCTGCCCTGATAAAATTTAGTTTTTGTTCAGGATCCAGCATACTCTTCTGACCCAGTGTGATAGCTGCTACAAGTGCAAGCTGTTCTCCCTTAATTCCCCTTTCTTCGAACATCCGGATGATTTTCATTCTGACAATCAAAGCTCTGTGAATCAGCTTTCTATGAATAGGTGCTATATGCGTTATAATATCACCGCTGTCAGTATATGCATAATACTTTATTCCGTGGTTTTCCATGAAAAACCTGTAATCAAATTCGTA
>DCFT01000222.1 GCA_002319885.1 Bacteroidales bacterium UBA1797 | reverse complement strand
CAGATGGAGTAAACAAGATGAACGTCTAAAAAATCGTGGTACGTTTCACTGATAATATTTGCGATCTGGGAACTGGTCATAATGAAAATATAATTTCTACCTTTTATTGTCCACCATACAACCCAACTGCATCTCGATCAAATTGATAAAAATTATATTATTACAAGATTACTTACCACCGAGATTCCGTTATAAAGAAAATAGATATATTTAGTGCTGGAATTGATATAAAAAGAAACATTATAACTGAGAATCTAAAATTAAGAATCAAATCTAGCTTTTTTCGCAATATAGGATTACTTACTTTTATAAAGAAAACAGGAGCAGACTAATCAGGATAGTTTTCTGCAAAATAAGCATCAGTTAATGGTGTAGAGCTGAAAACTGCGAAAAGTATATTACATATAAGGTTAAATAAGTTAAAATAGCGAAGAAGTAGCTGGTAGGAACATAAGTCCCTATTCTCATGTCCTACCTGTTTCCAACCCAATGAATTAAGAGGAGCCCTATTTTCCTCTTAATTAATACAAATTTAGCAGCGTGTAAGTATATATAGATTTCCACAGACTCAAAAAATTATTCATAAAGCCAATTTTTAATAAATATTTTTGGAATTAGTCTTTCAGCTTACAAATTCCAGTGAACATTTTACTCTTGATGATTTTGAAGACAAACAGTTTTAACTCACTATTTTCAAGAAGAACAAAAGCACCTGAATTTCCAAGTCCTGCATAATCAGGGCAAGAAAATAAGGAAAGTAGCTTTCCATCAAACCACCAATTATATCCTGTTTTAAGGGCTGTATGTCCTCTAACTATTCTCTTCAGGTTATTAGTCCTTAAAAAACCTTCCACAACATCAAGCCCGAATTCCTTTACAGTAGAGCCTCTAGTTGAATTGGTAAATCCTGGACGATTGGAAGGATCGTTCCAGTGATAAGAAAAACTTTTCTCTTTGCTTATGGCTATCTATACTCCCTATTCCGTTAACTCCTCCATGCACGCAAAAAGTATGCCCCAAAAGCACAGCAGCTATCGGCATTGGAAATTTTTCCTGATACCATGGGATCACCTGAATTTGAATCACACTGCAGTCGGTTTTAGATATGCCCGGAACCTTCAGATATATAAAAGGGATTTAACACGATAAGTGTTTCTGATTTCCAAATGAAAAAAGGTACTCATTCACTTTTATTAAGCGTAAGATATTCCTGATCCTTTTTACAAAGACCAGGGTTATAAACATCAAGGTCTAGAATCAAGATATTGGTAAAAATGAAATCCAAACTATAAAGTAGGTAAAATAGAAATTTCAGATTATCGATGGAGTGAGTATAATGGAACTTGATATCAGTGAACAGGATCCTGAAGACATGGACATTACCGATATCGTGCTAGAATACGAAGACATCGCATCTGCGATATCCGTTCTTGAAAAGCGGAAAGAGGAGTTAAGGAAACGTGTCCTCGGTACTCTCAATGAGAAAAATATTGATGTATTGAGAGTCGGAAATGTGGAGGTAAAGCGTCGGAAGGTAGACTGGAAAATTTGGCGCATTAACAAACTAAAACCCTACCTTATGCAGAAAGACCTTTGGAATATGGTAGAATCAGTTGATAGGAGCACACTAAGTAAATTGATTGATCGAGGAGTCCTTACTGAAGAGGAGCTAAAGGGTATGTATGATACAGAACCAAGGTACAGCTTGCATGTAGGTACAGTTTAACAATAAAATATTAATAATATTTACTCATTATAAATATTTTTAATATGACTCTAAAATAATAAAAGTCCTAGAAAGCCTTTTAAGGTTCTGTATGTTCTTTCCTAAACCAGAAAAACAGTAGAAAAATATGGAGGAGTAAGATATGGGAAAGCAGTTTATAATAATTGCCGGAGAAGAAGCAGGCCCTATATCGAACAAAATGGGTGGGATTTGGAATGTTATTCATGGAGAAGCAATTACCCTTGCATCTCTTTTTGATTCGGGCAAATTGGAAGGTAAAGATGAGACTGAAATACTTGTTGCAGGCCCTTATTATGGGTACAGAGGCGCAGACTGGAACAGAGGATTGAACCGGATTACAAGTATGGCGGGGTTAACCCCTCTCAATATTGATGGAGAACTCCGGAGGAGCCTTGAATCACTTGAAAACTCAGGCATTAAGGTATTTACAGGAGAAAAATGTGTAGGGAAGAAGAGGATAGGTTACCTGCAGTTCCAAACGTCTGATTTCGGGAGTATACTCTCTACCTATATGGGGAAAGATATGACCCTTGAAAGTAGAATTAAATCTGAAGCTTATGAACATTTTGGGCTCGATTCATTAAGATATGAGAACCTGGCAAACGGTCCTGAATATACACATTACCTCTCCCTCTCTTATGCGATTTCGGAGCTAGCCCGATTACTCATCGACTCAGCCCTGGAAAATAATAAAACCGTAACAGACGAAACAGCCTCAGCTCAGGGATTTAGACCTTGTCCCGGCGTTTCTCTGCATTGTCATGAATTTCCAGTATTTTACGCGGGAGCCAGACTTAAAAAACTTGGGGTTCCGGTGAATACTGTTGCAACCCTTCATGCAACTTTACCAGGTAGAACCGCAGGTTATGGTTCCATCCTAAAGCGAAGAAACAATGACGGCATGTGGCCTTCGGGAGTGCCTGTAAATCTGGCAGCCCTTGAAGCCCTTGCCTTATATGCAGATACCGTTACCGCAGTCGGAGAGTCTACCCGGCAGGAAGCCAAACTTTTTTATGGGATCAACGGGATTGTGATAAGAAACGGGATAAACATAGAATCAGATAAGATAGATTTGAATCGGAAAGAGAGTTGCCTTGAACAGATCAGAAAGTTCCTTTCTGTAAACCTGTACAAACATCATGGGGGAGAAAGGATAGAACCTGAAAAGATAATTCCTATTTTCACTATTTCTCGCATAGAAATCGAAAATAAGGGATATCCGGAGCTTCTTGATTCTCTTGTAGCTCTTGATCATATTATTGAAAACAGTATTCTGGAAGGGCATATGGAAGAAGGAATAAAAGTTATTTGCTTCCTTGTTACAACAGAAGGTCCTAAGACGAACCTTCCGGAAGGTTTTCCTGTTAACCTGCCAAAAGAATTGCTTGTAGGAAACGAATTGAGGCTCCAGCAAATGATAGAGGAAAGAGGACTGGGGTTTTCGAAAATGGT
>DCFT01000055.1 GCA_002319885.1 Bacteroidales bacterium UBA1797 | reverse complement strand
GGCTGGCATGTCCCATCAGACACTGAATGGCAGCTAATGGTAGATTATCTTGGCGGTGATGCCAGTGCCGGCTCGAAAATAAAAGAAGCTGCAACAAACAACTGGATTTTCTCTAATAAAGATGCAACGAATACCAGCGGGTTTACTGCTCTTCCAGCCGGCCTGCGTTCCACAATAGACGGGAGCTTCAGTGGTCAGGGCGATTACGGAGGCTGGTGGTCAGCTACCGAGCTCGATCCAAGTTCTCTAGGTGCTGCCTGGTGCAGGTGGATTCATGGGGATACCACGGTTGTTGCGCGTAATGAAATATACAAAAAAGACGGATTTTCAGTTCGCTGTATAAAAGATTAATGAGACCGGCATAAAAATTATCGCCGGCAACAAAAAGAAAGCGCATTCAGAGATATATTCTCCGTTTGCGCTTTTTAATATAAGAGCGGCATTATACTGCCATTAGAATAGAATGATTTTTACCACCATCTTCTGAATACACGTCCGAATCTTCTGTCGAAACTTACTGTATTGCCCGTAAGATCATTCTTTACTGTAACAAGTGTAAGATGAGGATGAGAAGGATCTGCCTCGAAAGTTATCTGGTAAGAATCAGTACCATCAACATAAGTAAGGATACCGCTTGAAATTATCAGGCTGCCTTTATATAATGTTACCATTAAAGGAGAAGTTATTGATTTCGAATATGCATCGCCCTTTTCATTAATACCGGTAACAGTCCCTGCGTATTCAATTGTGTCAGAAGAGGCAACATATCTGAAAAGAAAATGAATAAGATCGAGAGGCTTATAAATGACATTTCTGAAATGGTAAATTGCAGTACGTTGCCTGTTCACATTTCTTGTGAATTTAAGGGTATCTGTTTTACCGGTTGTGACAATGGCCCAGGCAGTGGCAGAAGTTATATTGTCGGTAACAGAAACCCTTATAGATTTAAGGCCGTTGAATTTTACTGAGGCATTTTGCCTGTTAACCACTCTGGTACCTTTTAGAATAGTCATAGTACTGTCGGTAGTTACAGAAAAATTATTGAATACATAAGCTCTTGAAACTAATCTTCTCTGGGCGGGAAAGGGAGTGGAAATTGTGACAATGATCTGTCCGTTTTTAATTATGTTCTCATTTGCGGAGCTATCCCGATAATTATAATATGTGAGGGTAACTACTTTTGGGAAAAAAGTAGTATCGGGATGGTCAACTGTTATTACAACAGTATCCGTCAGATCTGCCATGTACGCTTTTGTTCCGGAAACTGCATAATTGTTGTTTTGCAGTTCATCAATCTTATTATCAATATCTTCTTCGGTCTTGTCTGCAAGAGCATCCTCTGCATCAGCATTTTTCACCTGAATCGTTTGCTGGACAGGAAGAGTGTTATTATCAGAGCCGGAAGCATCCTTCTTGCATGAATATAATGCAAGACTTCCTGCAAGAATAAAAAAGAATAACCTGAAAGCAGTATTTTTTGTTCTCATATACATCTGTTTTAAATGAAAAATTAGAAATTGATTTCCCCTTTAGATGGTTATGGATTAAAAAGGTTTAAAATACCGAAACAAATATTTAGAAAGATTGTTTAGACACCCTCTCTTTTAATGGTATTGGAATTAATTTTGTGGTTTGAAATTCAATTTATCATACGTTTGTGTTTAACAGGAAGCGAATAATAGATAACTTTTGATTATTTTTGTCTGGTGTCACTTTATTAACAGAATCTGGTTATTGATTGTACGGTTACTGTCAAGGCAGGGGGACTATAAAATACTTAATACTTAATTTATGAAAAGAGCAATATCAATTTTCGTCAGCATCATACTTGTAGGCATGCTTTCTTTTACGAATAGCTGTAAAAAAGACAACAAAATCAGAGGCTGTACAGATAGAGACAGTTATACTTATAGTGCTGATGCACAGGAAGACGATGGAAGTTGTTTATATGAAGGGTCAATAGTTGTATGGTATGATCAGGCTGCTTCAGATGGTTTGATCGCCGACGGAGCTACTTCTTTAACTTTCACTTTAAATGGTGAATATATTGGTTCAACCACGACGGATATCTACTGGGAAGCAGCTCCTGATTGTGGTTCGAATGGTTCGGTTACAGGGTCGGAAGATCTTGGAAAAAACAAGACACAAGCGTATACTCTTAGTGTCAAAGACCAGGACAACTTTGAGTATTGGAATGCAGTTGTAAATATTGATGCAAATACCTGCCTCCAGTTTCAGCTTCTCTGGAGCAAAAGGAAAAAATAATGAATATCAGGAGCTGATTTTCAGGCTGAATACTTAATAGGTTACTATGCCAGCATTATTCTTTCAGGATATTTTCGGGTAATTTATCTATTTTACATATTTTAATACCCCTGTAGAAAACCTCAGATCCTTCGGATTGAATCTGAATTTTACCTCTGGTAAGAGGAATTTCTTTACCTCCTTCAAATTGACGGGAATTATTAAGGATCATGTTTGCCACACCATTTACAACATGAATGCTTGTGCCTCCAAAACAATATAAATCGAGCGTATTCCATTCACCTGAGGGTTTTTCCGCATCCGGAAACTTAATACAATACCGTCCGTTAGGGCTTGTCGTACTGAAAGTTAATAAATCCCCGTTATTATCAAACACATAGGTGGAATCATTATACTTTTTAACTTTAACATCAGATATTGCACCGGCGCAGGCCCAGTAGTCACCGCAATCTCCTTCCTCAATCTGAAACTCATGGGATCTCATCCAGTTACCGCCATCCGCACCCTGAGGACCAACGGCGTCATACATTAATCCGCTGTCTCTTTTATCTTTTTTTCTTGGTGCCCATTTTAATTCCCCCCATTTGAACTGCAATTGCAGATGATAATTTTCAAACTCATTTGTTGTGGATATACCACCGAAATCTTCGCCTGAAATCCTTATCACATTTTCATTGCCCATCCTAACCACTTCAAAAACTTTTGCAGGATCCGTATTCAGACCAATTGGAATTGTATCGAATTTATTCAGCGTTGTGTCGTATTTTGGTCCAAGATAGGTATCCCATCCCGATAAGTCTTTTCCATTGAAAAGAGACTGCCATACAGAATTTTTTGATGAGCAGCTGCAGAAGAGGAAAAGAATCAAAACGATTTTAGATAAATTTTTGAAGGTCATAATTAAATATTTATGAATTTATACTGAGGAACAGTTCTATTCGTATCTAATCTGGAAATCCGTGTAATCGAGAGGGGGAAGAGTGTCTATATTTACAGATTCAACAAAACCAAACCCAGGTCCCTTTTTACACCATTCTACAAACGCATTTAGTTGTTTCTGCGATCCTTCGGCTTCAATATAAACACTCCCATCCGACAAGTTTTTAATGAAGCCTTTAATATTCCTGGTCCGTGCTTCATTTGCAGCTCTCCACCTGTATCCAACACCCTGAACATGCCCGGTTACATTGATCTTATAAAGCAGCTTTTCCTCCACTGTAATAAACAACTTTATTATCAACTTCTAATCAGCACCAATATAATAAAAACAATTTAATCAGAAAATTAGTTCAAAGCCGCTAAAAGCATATAACTACTGTTATTACTTCACTGGCCGATTCAAACAAAGGTGAATAAAATTAAAATAGAAAATATGATTTCCCATTTTAAACAAAAAGCTCAATTTTAAAGGTTCGCAGTAATAGTTATTAAGTCAGCAAATATGGCAGGAGAAAAATTACTAATTTTAAGAATTGAATCGGCTAAGGCTTGCTGATTTATCTGACGGATTTGCTTGTTAGTATTTTACAAATGTTTTAGGTTAACCACATATTATAAGAATGTCAATTTAGACTCAGTCGTATCAATAATGTAAATCTAAGATAAAATGGATCTCAAGAAAATCTTACCGGAAGAGAGTTCACCTCTTGTACAAACAGCTTCATTAATAATCATTATTGCTGGAGTCATATACGCAAAAGCAATTATTACGCCTTTTTTGCTGGCACTTTTCATAAGCATCATCTGTGAACAACCTGTAACCTGGCTAGTAAAAAAACGAATGCCGCGATGGCTTGCACTTATCATAGTGTTATTTGGTTTAATTTTTCTGTTTTCAGGGTTTGCTTTTCTGATCGGCGGGACCGTATCATCCTTTTCAGGCAATCTTTCTGATTATGAATCCACACTAACAACCTTAAGTGATTCATTTGTAAAGTTTTTAAATGATAAAGGAATAAAGATCCCACAGGATCAGATATTTAACCTTATTCAACCGGCAAAGATCCTTGAATTTACTGCAGGCGCGTTGAACAAGCTTATTAATATGATGGGCAATACTTTCCTGATTTTACTTATCACAATATTTACTCTTTTGGAATTCGGAAGTTTTTCCGTTAAAGCAAAAGCAATCCTGTCAGGATCGGATAAATCCATTTCATATTTTTCCACAATTCTGCAAAATGTCCGCCACTATCTTGGGATAAAAACCCTGATTTGTTTATTGACAGGAGTACTGGTTTATCTCTCATTATTGATCATTGGTGTCGACTATCCTCTTCTCTGGGCAATGATTGCCGCACTTATGAATTATATTCCAAATATCGGATCTATTATAGCGGCCGTTCCGGCAGTACTCTTTGCGCTGATTCAATTGGGATTAGGAGGTGCGTTCTGGACACTTGCTTCGTATCTGATTATAAATAATATTCTTGGGAATATTATTGAACCAAGAATTATGGGTAAAGGGTTAGGATTATCAACCCTGGTTGTATTCCTGTCACTTCTTTTCTGGGGATTTATTTTTGGAACAGTCGGGATGTTTCTGTCAGTACCATTTACAATGACAATTAAAATTATTCTTGAGCAGAATGAAAAAACCCGATGGATTGCAATACTCCTCGGCACGCCGGCGGAAGCCAAAAATTATCTTCAAAAGCGAAATCAGGTTGATACGCAATAGTGTAAAAATCGTTGACATTACTTTTAACTACAGTATTTGTAGGTAGCCGAGTCTCGCCTTGCAAAGTATTCAAGCAAAATCTCCATTGGAAACAAGCAAAAATTAATAATTTTCAGAGTAACAGACCTCCAAATATCAGGATAAGTACCATTAGAACCAGGAGTCCAATGACTTTCCCTAAAATTGATACTATTTTCAACATAAGTATCAACAGTATGATCAATAAGATGGTAATCGCAATTTTTTTTATTTGTTTCATTATTCTTAAGCTATATCTGATATGCCTGATTCAGATTATGTCCTCTTTATCTTATGACCTCCTTGATTTTTTATCTGACATTACTATTGTTCTTCAGAGCAATTAAAGGAGTTGATAAAACAAACGCCAAATGTAAAAGTATATTTTAAGTTAAAATTGATTTTCGGATCATAAATTTTAGTACAGAAATTTTAAGAAAACATAATGACCTTTTTTTCGGTTTTTCATTTTAAATGATAATAGGGAGCTCCTTTCCGAATATTTTTTAAGAACAATTTCGTGGAAAGATTGTTAGAATGTCACATAGCTTTTTCCATTCAGCCCCCCAATAGAAACGAATTATAAATTTATGTAGCTTATAAAGAGTTCAGGGACTAATATTTAACAGGAATCATGAGTTATAAAAATTAACATTATGGGAAATTCAGTATTACACAAAGCAGAGACTCGTGGCGATGCCGATCATGGCTGGCTTCATAGCAGGCATACATTCAGTTTTGCTGACTACTATGATCCTGAAAGAATTAATTTCGGTATGCTCCGGGTGTTAAATGATGATTATGTTGCTCCGGGAATGGGATTCGGGACGCATCCCCACGATAATATGGAAATAGTTTCAATCCCTCTTGAAGGTGATCTGGAACACAAAGATAGTATGGGGAACATATCGGTTATAAACCATGGTGACATTCAGGTAATGAGTGCCGGAACAGGAATTACACATAGTGAATACAACAAAAATAAAGACAAACCTGTGAAGTTTCTTCAGATATGGATTATCCCGAATCAGAGGAACGTAAAGCCACGGTATGATCAGATAACCTTAAACAGTAAAGACCATCATAATAAATTGCAACAAGTAGTTTCGCCAAACCAGGCTGATGATGGAGTTTGGATTTATCAGAAAGCGTGGTTTCATCTGGGGCAATTTGATAAAGGATTCTTCACAGATTACAATATCAAATTAAAAGGGAATGGTATTTATTGCTTCGTTTTGAGTGGAGATGTAACAATTAACAATCAGCAACTGAATCTCCGTGATGGATTTGGTGTATGGGATGTTGACAAGCTGATCGTGAAGGCTGATACTGATACAGAATTATTGCTGATGGAGGTACCAATGAAATAAAATAAGGCCGGATTAAGAAAGCACAGATATAAAAGACTCATTATCATGCTTCCATGGTGAATTCTTATCCTTTTATTCCTGCTGTTTGTCAAAATCTCAATTCCCGGAGCCTTTAAATTATTAATTTCATAACAGTCAGGTAACTAATCAGATAAAAAAATATAATGTCTGAAAATCTGTTTTTCTGAAGGATTTCTGTAAAATCCTAGCCTCTTTTGACGAATGACTTCATTTTGGTTACCAGTTGTTTTTAATGGTAAATAATCTTACATTTTTTGTAGATAAAGCTATGTTAAAGATCTCACAAATCCTCACTAATTGAGGGTTAGTCTCTTGCAACTAATTAACTTTCATAATACTTTTAACAAATATTTTTAATAATAACAGAACTGAAATACTTTACTTTAAATAAAGTCAGGCTAACATATTAACCGGGCAAAAATAATGGAGAGAATAAAAAGGATAACTCTGAGATGAAGAAGATTTTATTTTTGATATCAATGAGCATATTAAGCTCGTGCAGCACATCGAGAAACTCATCATCTCTGGTCAGGGAAGATCAATTGTTTGTTACTAGAAAATACATTGGTAATTTCCTTGAATATTGCCATACAGGCCCACAGATCGTTGGAGGAAAGGATCTTATCTGGATTAAAACCACTGTTTTCCCAACTTATGGTAAAATATCTGCTTACGGGACGACATGTAAGTTTGCTGTGGGAGATAAGATCTATTTAAAACCTGTAAATTCAACAGGAGGAGATCTGGGAGATTGGGTATACCAGGTTGAAAATGAATCTTCTATTAGTTACAAGGTAAGTGAATTCAGGTTTGAAAATAACGTTTTTACCCGGAACTGGTCTCAATAGTAAAAAGGGAAAGATATAATAAATTCATTCTTTCATTTAAAAGTAATCTAAAATCTGACATTTTAAATAGTAGTAAAAATCAACTGGAAAAATTAATCATAAACCTCAGATTGGATAAATTTTAAATAACTGTAATTTAAATAAAGATATCAAAAATGAAAAAGAGAAATTTTGCATTCATAATTTGTCTCGTCTCATTAGTAGTCGTATCGTGTGCACATCAGAAGAGTACAAAAGATTTGAAGGTTGAAGAGAATAGTGTTCTTCAGAATGAAGACGGTACCATATCTTTGAAACTTGACAAAGCAGTATGCTACAGTGATAAAGTCAATCCGTCAAACAATACAGCGGAATGGAATGTAGTAATATCAAAACCTGGCCGTTTTAAAGTCTGGATTTCAAGTGCAACTAAAGACACAACGAATCTAAGCTATACAAATTCTGTAAGGATAACCCTTTTAGATGATCACCTCGAAGGAAATCCTGTATGCGATAAAGTAGTACTGAATTCAGGTGATGTTCCTTATCATTATTTCAGGGCTGACTCTTATATGGGATCATTCTATTTTTCAGATCCGGGAGAATATAATATTCAGGTCATCAGTGAAAAGGTTCTTGCAAAAAATTCAGGTTTCAAAAGCAATACGCCAACAGAAAAGACCATGTTGATGTCGGTTTTTCTGACTCCTGCTACCCGTTAGTTTTATTAGAAATGTTTTTCTGATATTTTCTTGTCAAAGTGCTTCAGGAAATCTGTTTTTACATTTATCTGACGTATTTATGTGTCAGCAGTACTTAAAATTCAGGGATATTAACAGATAAAATATTATAATTAAAAGTCAGGAATTCTCCTGACTTTTTTATTAATGAAAAATAATGATCTATATAATAATGAAATCTAAAACACACGATTGAATGGTTAGTTATTTTTCTTGTACCACAGGAACCAGGCAAGGCTATAATAACCTTCCGGTGGCTTAATATTTGTTTTAGCAAGATCCTCAGAAGGAGTGGGATTATAAGGGATCAACAGATCATTTCCGGCTTTCCAGTTAACTGGAGTGCATACATTCTCAGCAGCGGTTATTTTAAGCGCTGTGATCATTCTCAGGAGTTCGTCAGTGCTTCTACCAACATTCATTGGATAGAACAAAACTGCAGCAACCTTATTATCAGGATCGATGATAAAAACTCCTCTTACTGCTTTGGTCAGGCTTGTCGCAGGATGTATCATCCCATATTTTTTTGAGATTGAAAAATTTTTATCCTCGACAATTGGGAATTTTATATTTACTGATTTACTGTCTTGAAGAGATATTGCTTCCATATCCTTTTTCCATCGTAAATGAGTATCAAGCCCATCAGTGGAAACCACAACAAGCTTTGCACCGATTTTATCGAATTCATCCTGCAAAGAAGCTAGTTCCATTATCTCTGTGGTGCATACCGGTGTATAATCAGCGGGATGGCTTAACAGGATTTTCCAACTTCGGCCATAATCGCCGGGGAAATTTACGATGCCATTTGTTGAGTTAGCGGTGAAGGAAGGAGCAGGATCTCCGATAAGAGGTATATGATGAAACAGACCTTCTTTTGGCTTATATTGTTCATCGGGAGGAATGACTTTCTGTGCCCATAATTGCGTCACAGAAAAACCAAGTACGAAAAGAAAAATTAACTTCTTCATAATTGACACAATTTAAATTATACATAATTAGTATAACATAACAGTGCCAACAGTATAATGTTCGGAAAAAAATTATTTAGCCCTCAGGTACTGCACAGGCCATTTTACATCTACTCCCAGTTCGCGGGCAGCGTTGAGGGGGAAATACGGATTTCTGAGAGATTCCCTGGCTAAAAACACCAGATCAGCCTTCTCTTCCTGAAGAATTGACTCTGCCTGCCTGACAGTGGTTATGAATCCGACTGCTCCGGTCAGTATTCCTGATTTTCTCACAGCTTCTGAAAATGGTACCTGGTATCCGGGTTTAACAGGTATTTTTGCGTTGTGGATATTACCCCCTGAAGAGCAATCAACAAGATCTATATCTGCATCTTTTAAAATAAATGCAAGCTTCACACTATCTTCAATTGTCCATCCTCCTTCTGTCCAGTCGGTTGCGGAGATACGGACGAAAAGAGGATTTTCTATGGGCCATACTGATCTTATAGCACCGATCACCTGTAACAAGAGGCGAATGCGATTCTCAAATGAGCCGCCATATTCATCAGTTCGTTTGTTGCTTAGAGGAGAAAGAAATTCATGTAACAGATATCCGTGAGCACTATGAATTTCTATCACCTTAAAACCTGCAGCAACAGCACGTTCTGCTGCTGCCTTAAAATCTGAAATAACTTTAATAATGCCTTCCATATTCAATGATAAGGGTGATCTTTCTCCGGCAAGGAAGGATATCGCGCTCGGTGCAACAGTTTGCCATCCTCCGTGTTTTTCATCGAGTTGTTTTCCACCTTCCTGCGGCACTGCACACGAAGCTTTTCTTCCGGCATGAGCAAGCTGTATCCCTGAAATGGCCCCATGCTGGTGAATGAAATTAACTATCCTGTTAAATCCCTGAATATGATCATCTTTCCAGAGTCCGGTATCACCGTAAGAGATTCGTCCTTCAGGCGAAACTGCTGTAGCTTCAGTAATGACCAGTCCCATGCCACCTACAGCCCTGCTGCCAAGGTGTACAAGGTGCCAGTCATTAGTAAATCCTTCTGTTGCCGAATACTGGCACATAGGAGAGGTAACCAGCCTGTTTTTTAAGGTGATATTCTTTATGGTAAGTGATGAAAAAAGATTTGACATAAAAAAAAATATTTTTGTTGAATTATATTGTTCCCCGCGGAAGGCCTAAAAATGTTTTGACTCTCGCAGAAGCATTATACCTAAATCAGAATTTGTAATTAAAGTAATGTTACTTCATGTTCAGCGCTTTCTGAATAGCTGATTCCACCAATGGGTCCATCATCTTATAACCAGCGAGGTTAGGATGTACGCCATCGCCTGTAAGGTTTGCCTTCAGTGCATGTTTCTCATCGGCCATGGGAGTGAAGTAATCAAGATAGACACAACCATTCTTTTCCGCATAATTTTTGATCCATTTGTTTAGTTGCACAACCTTTTCTGCTGGCTGCATACCCTGACGCCAGGGGAAATCAAAAGCCGGAAGAACAGAGGACAGCACTACCGGTATTCCATGAGCTTTTGCCAGGTCAGCCATTGAGGCAAGGTTGTCCTCAATCATTTCAAGTGTGCTTGGACCTGTATTGCCTGCTATATCGTTAATTCCTGCAAGAATGACTATTACTGCCGGGTTTAGATTAATTGCATCGGGTCTGAACCTTATCAGCATCTGCGGGGTGGTCTGACCACTTATTCCACGATTCACGTAAGGCTTGCCTGCAAAAAAATCCGGATCAAGACGACTCCATCCTTCGGTAATTGAATTACCCATAAAAACTACTCGTTTTTCGCCGGCTGCGGGTTGTCCTATTTTGATGTTGTCATCGTGAAAACGGGCGAGGTTCGGCCAGTCACTATGCAAACGCTCTTCTTCTGCCTTTTTCCACGCTTCCTGCTGTGCGGCAGTAGGTTTAGGTTCATTTTTTTGAGCAAAGAGTGCAATACTGCCTGTTATCATCAACATGATTATGGCTGATACGATTTTTATGTTTTTCATAAGGTAATTATTTATACAGGGAGTAAAGATATATAATTACTATTAATCCTGATAAAATTCAACTCTGCTTTCATCATGTAACTGCGACCAATTGTCAGCTCACGTTTTATGCAATCAGACAAACTGACGCCGGAATGTAGTTACTCAAGAGTTGCACTAAGCCGGTATCAGGATAGTACTTGCGAAGAATAGTATCAGAGTTGATCTCATTGTATTGGAATGAGATGGTTTCTATTAAAAAGGATGAGGCCGTCTGAAAAATATATCAGACAGCCTCATTCATTAAAAAGAGTACGATAAAGTATTATTTCTTATTTACAATTTCCAGTAATTCCTTATCGTGGTGCGCTCTTACTGCACAGATATTGTCGAAGAACATCGTCTGTCCATTATCTTCAGTGTAAGCCGGCCAATCTGGTAAACCATTACCATTTGGATTTCCGGTTGCAGCAAATCGTGCCCATGTTTTGCTCATTAAATCAGCCAGAGCATATGCTTCTTTGCTGTCACCCGACTGTTCCCTGTTGCGGGCAATGTTGTTAAAAACAAAAGCTATTTCCATGCAATGAACCGCCTTAAGTTTTCCATCCAGTATGGGTGACTGCCAGGTAAACAAATACATGTATACTGGTGCAGCTCCATTGAAAGCTGATTTCTGATTTGCAAACTGAACCGACATTGGTCGGAACATGAGATCGACATCCATCATATCGGATGGTTTGGTATCATTTGGGAAAGCTTTTTTGAAGGCAGCTATATAAGCTTCAGTTTTATCGCCATATCTTTTTTGCAGAGCATCTTTTACTTCTGCTTCTGATGCATTGGGTTTGAGAGTGTTGCCCATAAATGGTGCGAATTCATTTTTGTTCGTACCGATCATTAATGGAATATCTTTTGAAATCGCCTCTGCTTCAGGAGTACCAACCTGGAAAGGGATCACTTCGCCATCTATGCTTGGAGCCCATCCGAGCATTCCCATAAGACCCCCTTGAGGACCTAATTTTGCAGCTACTTTCTTTACTGCCATATTGCCGGCTGCAAGTAATTTTGTATACGGAATGTTCTTAAGAGAATCAACCTGGTTGGGTTTTAAGCTCAGTTCTTCGAGAATAGCAAAACCTATAAGACTTGTTGTGCTTTTGTCTTTTAATGAACCGGCAGCACCACTTTGACTGATTGCTTTTTGGAATAATCCCTTTGCCATTGGCATTTGCATAAGAGTGGTTACTTTTCCGCCTCCACCTGACTGGCCAAAAATTGTAACATTGCCTGGATCACCGCCGAAATTTGCAATATTGGTTTTCACCCATTCAAGGGCTGCAACCAGATCGAGCATGCCAATATTTGCAGAATATTTATATTTATCGCTAACTCCTGACAAATCAAGAAAACCAAGTACGTTCAGACGATGGTTGACTGAAACCACTACCACATCTCTTGTTTTGCTTAGGTTCAGACCATCGTAGGTAGGCAGCTCACGCGAAGAACCGGCAGTATAGCCACCACCATGAAGCCAAACCATTACCGGCCTTTTCTTACCATCATTGATTCCCTGTGTCCATACATTCAGGTTAAGGCATTTTTCGTTCATATACCCAAAGTTGTGCTGCTGTACAAATTCCATTTCATCGTTAAGAACTGTTGACGCTATGTCAATAGGACAAACCGGGCCATATGATCTGGTACTTCTGACGCCTTTCCATGGTGTAATTTTTTCTGGAGGCATAAAACGTTCAGCCTGTGCATAAGGGATCCCTTTAAAATTGTAAATGCTGTTATCAATGTAACCTGCCACCTTTCCGCTTTCGGTTTGTACAATGGCTGTAACACTGTCTGCTTTAATAGTATCTGTTACAATAATGTTCTTTGTCTGGCATGACGTAACAATTATTATTATTAAAGCAGTTCCGGAAATTATTTGAATTGAGTTTTTCATTAATTAAATATTAGGTATGAGGTTAATTATTTGAATAGTAAAGGGGCAAATTCTGAAAGATAAATTCTCCAATTGGCCCAGGTATGTCCGCCGGTACTTTCACGATATGTATATTTGAAACCGTGTTTGTCTAATGTACTTCGCAAGTCAACAACGCTTTTATATACGAAATCAGAAGCACCACAACCGATCCAGTAAAGTTTGTAGCCACTATTCTTCAAAGCTTCAATCTTAACATCTCTTTCCCGAGCAATTTTAGCTGTATCCTGCGTTTGGGAACCAAAATTCATTATCCCCATACTGAACACACCAATATAACTGAACATACCGGGATTGTCGTTAGTGATTGTCTGGGTTTGCATACCGCCCATTGATAATCCGGCAATAGCCCTGTTGTCCTTATCTTTAAGTACATTATAATTCTTCTCAATAAAAGGAATAAGATCCTTTACCATGTGTGTCTCGAACTTCCCGGCAAGTTTCTGGTATGCTGCCATCATATCTCCCTGTAACGGAGGGTCAGATACATCATTTTGGGCACCTGACTGGTTGGCATTTCCGTTTGTCATTACCACAATCATCGGTTTTGCCTTACCCTGGGCAATCAGGTTGTCCATTATCTGCGCAGCGCGGCCCATGTTAGTCCAGGCATCCTCATCGCCACCGGCTCCATGGAGAAGGTAAAAGACGGGGTATTTCTGAGTACTCTTTTCATACACTGCAGGTGTATATATATATACCCGGCGATCCATTCCAAGAACAGGAGAATTGTACCATACTTTTGCCACAGTACCATGTGGGACACCGCTCTTCTGGACATAGAGATCAGATTCAGTACCAGGGATAATGAAAAAACTCTGATAACGGGTTCCGTCACGACGAACCTGAACATTATTCGGATCAATCGTTGTTACCCCATCTACTGTGAAAGTATATCCATAAAGTTCTGGTTTTAAAGGACCTACTGTAAGCACAAATAATCCTGTGTCATTTCTTACAAGTGTTTCTGATGAATTAAAACCAGGTTGCCATTCACCCGACACTGTGATCTTTGTTGCATCTTTTGTGTAGACTCTGAAAGTGACCTTGTTATCCGGAAGGATTTCAGGTGATACAATTTTTGGAGGCATTCTGAACTGGGGCCTTGGGGCAGGAGCTGCTGCAGGAGCTGCTGGTTGCTGACCTGCAGCGTAAACTGAGGCCAGTAAAATTGTAACAAATGTTACACTGAAAAGAAACATTTTTTTCATGATTTCAGATTATTAGAGTGTTAGTTATGTTTATGTAAACCATTTAATTGACTATTATACTATTTTGAAGCTTAATGTCCTGAGAAGAACTACCTACCATAATATTTACCGGTCCGCTTTCCACTTCCCAACCAGGAATATTGTCATTCTGAATAAATTTACGTCTGTTGGATTTCATTTTTTCCAATTGTGTTGAGGTTCTCTCTTCTCTTTTACTTAAAAAGCCGGCTTGCAAAATCGCCAAGATTTATTCTCCAGATTCGCCATTCGTGAGCATATCCGGGTTTTTCTACATCAACAAATTTAATCCCTTTATCTTTTAGCCAACCCGTGAACTGATGAGTGGCCTGAATGAGAAAATCATCAGCACCCGTTGATATGTAGAGAAGGTTTAGTTTAGAATTTGAAGACGAGCTCAGCGATGGAAAAACCTTAGTCTCAACAGCTTTCAAATCGATGTCCTGGTTTCCTGATCTGGCATTAGGCCATAACACAAAGGCTCCGCTGAATGACCCGACCCATGCAAATTTATCCAAATTGTTCAACCCGATATGTGTCGCTTGAGCACCCCCCATTGACAGACCTGCAATAGCACGGTTTTTTCTGTCAGTATAAACCATATAGTTTTTTTCAATATACGGAATCACATCTTTCAAAACACTTTCTTCAAACTTCTCCATAGTTGAAAGAGTTGTGCCATGACTCGGGTCAACAGATACATCATTACGTGATGCACATTCATTACCGTTTCCATTAGTCATTACCACGACCATTGGTTTTGCAAGTTTTTTCTCAATGAGGTTATCCATTATCTGACATGCCCGGCCCATTGTGCTCCAGGCATCTTCATCACCTCCATAACCATGGAGCAGATACAGAACAGGATACTTTGCCGAACTGTTTTTATAACCGTATGGAGTATAAACAAACATACGACGGGTCATCCCGAGAGCAGGAGATTCGTACCAGACTTTAGACAGGTTACCTCGTTGTTTTGCTTCAAAATAATTAGCGGTCAATTCCCCAGGGACCAGCAATACACTTAGGTACCTGGTCCCATCTCTCTGCATAAAAATATTATTTGCATCATTTACGGAATATCCGTCAACTATGAAATTGTAAGTGTACAATTCCGGTGTTGGAGCAGGGATTGCAACGGACCAAAGACCTGTTTTGTCTTTTTCCATTAAAACCGATGACTTGTAATTTGTCATCCAGGAACCATATAACTTTACAGTATCCGCATATGGAGCAGAAATCCTGAAAAATATTTCGGTGGCCTTAATCTCGGGAGAAATTACAGGCTTGGGGCGCATGTTTGACAATTCCTGGGCGAAAGAGCCCATGAAAATGAAGAGGCACAAAGTTGAAAATATGAGTTTCTTTTTCATAAAAATATCTTTTAAGTCAGGTTGAAAGTTATCATTCAAAGGTTAGTTTCTATTACTTAAAGAGCAGTTGTCCAAAGGTATTCAGGTAGACCCTCCAGTTAGCCCAGGTATGTCCTCCTCCGGTGATAAAAAATGTATGCTCCATACCATTCTTTGTAAGGGCTGCATCGAGATTTTTATTACTTTCAAAAGTGAAGTCATCACTTCCGCAACCAATCCAATATAGTTTAAACCCTGCATTTTTAATACCCTGAAGTTTTGTATCGACATCAGTCTGATTAGCCCTGATCCCTGAGCTTAAAGGGCAGATGTAGCTGAATGTTCCTGGGTAGTCATTTGTAACACTGATTGTCTGGCCACCGCCCATTGAAAGTCCTGAAATTGCCCTTGCTTCAGGTTTTGCAATTACCCTGTAGTTCTTTTCAACGTAAGGAATGATATCCTTGACTATACTATTGGTATAAAGATTAGCGGATTTTGGATCATTACGATCATAACTAGTTTCTTCAATCATTAGTGTTTTTGCTGCTTCCTGTCCGGCGTTGCCATTTGGCATTACGCAAATCATTGGTACGGCGAGCTTTTTCTCTATAAGGTTATCCAGTATCTGGCAGGCACGGCCCATTGTGCACCAGGCATCTTCATCCCCGCCGCCGCCGTGCAACAGATAAAGAACAGGATAGTTTTCACTGTTCTTTTCATACCCATAGGGAGTATAAACATACATACGACGGTTTTTGCCTATTGTTGGTGAATCATACCATACCTTCATCAGATTTCCATGCTGGGTTGCTTCAAAGTAGTTTGCCGTCAAATCACCTGGGACAAGAAGCACGCTGAGATAACGGGTACCATCTCTCTGAAGGAAAATGTTGTTGGCATCGTTAACTGTTAATCCATCAATGATAAAATTATAAGTATACAATTCAGGGGCAGGCCTGGATATACTTACTGTCCATACATGTGCAGAGTCTTTTAACATGTTGACAGAAGAATCATAACTTTTCATCCATGACCCATAAAGCCTTACGAGTTTTGCCTGTGGTTCCAAGATCCTGAATGTAACGGTTTTCTCACCAATCTCAGGAGAAACAATGACAGGTCTTTTAAAGTTTGCCAATTCCTGGGAATAAGAACCTGTAAAGATGAAAAGGCACATGATTGTAAATAAATATTTCTGTTTCATAACTATAAATTAAGATTATTATTTTTTGTAAAAAATAAGCATATTAAACAACAGGTAATGATTTTCAGGCTTCCATGTAACGGCTTTTTAACTTTACATTCATTATTAAGAATCATCTCATTTCCTATTTATCACTACAATTAAATCCCTTGTAAATCCTATTTCACGATAGTACCTTTCTTCACCGAGGTGTAAGGAAAGTCAATTCATAATTACTTAAACAGTCTGGGGACAAAATCCGACAGGTAAGCCCTCCAGTTTGCCCAGGTATGACCTCCGCCGGTTTCATTATAGACATACTTGAAATTATTATCATCCAATTTTTTACGCAGAATCTGAACTCCCTCATACACAAAGTCTTCTGATCCACAACCGATGTAAAACAATCGGTTCTTCATAGTTTTCAGGTTTTTATCATAAGCAGGAATCAAAATATTGTTCGAAATAAGATCAAATGGCTTATTAAAATGGATTCCCAGACTGAAACAGCCAATGTACTGGAAAAATCCAGGATTTGTCATGGCAGTTATTTGTGTTTGCAAACACCCCATTGATAAACCGGCAATGGCACGATTTTCACTGTTGGCTATTACCCTGAAATGCTTTTCTACATATGGAATTACATCTTTAATCAAACTGTTGGGGAATTTTGTCATACCATCTATTAATTCCTGATCGCTGCCATTTGCACCTGGTCCAACACCAGATGAAGCATCTGGTTCTTTTGACCAGTCGGTTATTGATGCGGTTTGATTGGCGTTGCCATTGGTCATTATAACAATCATAGGTTTTGCCTTGCCCTCTGCAATTAAATTGTCCAAAATATAATTGGCACGTCCCAGAGAAGTCCAGGCATCCTCATCACCACCACCTCCGTGAAGTAGGTATAAAACCGGATATTTATCATTGTTGTCTTCATAACCTGCAGGAGTATAGACATACATCCTGCGATTAAGACCCAGTACAGAAGAATTGTACCATACTTTGGTTATAGTACCATGGGGTACATCATTAACCTCAAATAGTTTTGATCCATTACCAGGGATGATCAGTGTGCTCGAATATCTTGTTCCATCGCGCATTGCCTTGGGATTGGCCGGATCAATAATACTTACTCCATCGAGAATGAAATTATATTGATACATTGAAGGCTCCAGCGAATCAACTTTAACTGACCAGATACCTTCAATGTTTTTGGTCATTTCCCTGGTTTTTCCCATCCCCATCCAGCTTCCGTTTATGGCTACTGTATTCGCATTCTTTGAGAACAATCGAAAAACAACACTATTATCAGCAGAAATATCAGGAGAAACAATTACCGGCCCTCTTTGCCCATGCATTTCCTGCGAAAACGTTTTCAAACCTGTTAGCAATTGCAGACTTATCAGGAATATACTGATTTGCAGGGTTGTAAAATTAAAGGTCCTTATACTTTTTTTCATAGGAATATATTTTTTAATGGTTACCTAAATTGTTTGGAAGAAAATTATTCAATGAACATGAGTATTAATTTATAAGTGTAATTATTTAACAATTTCGTTAAGTGATTTGGGTAGTCCGGAGATAGTTTCTGATAAATTATTATGGATAATTGATTCATAGAAGGATCTGGAGACGAAAAATCGCTTCCAGATCCAATCGCACCCTAAAACAACCTAACTAACTATATATATATCTTAAACATCTATTCTGAAAACATTCAGGAGGGTAAAGATCTACGCGCTTCCCTGTCGGGATCATATTTTAATTCAGAAATGTCATCCAGGACCATCACTTCGCCTTTTTCAGAAGTATATCTGGCCCAGGTGGGCAATCCTCCATTATCAGGATTTCCCGTTTTCATAAACTGAAGAAGGGCTCCTGACATTTTCTCAGACAGGTTTCTTGGTCTTGCACCTCCACCTGTATGTGTAAGCATAAGGTCGGTGTTATAAAACCAGTGACAAATATCGCTGCAATGAAAAGCACGCATCCTGTTGTCGAACAATGGAGGCTGCCAGCAGAACCATGCGACAAAGACGGGTGGTGCCTGTTTGGATTTTGCGTCAGCCAGGTCAACTACGCCCTGGCGGTTACCACTTATTATCGACCATATTTCAACAGGCTTTTTGTCGGGGAATGCTTTGGCATAAGCATCAACCACTTCACCTGCTTTTTCACCTAGACCTGGTCCAAATCCGGCCCTTGACTTCAAATTTTCTTTAACCTTGTCAAAGGTGATGTTTTCAAGTTCAGGCATTGTTCTGCTGGGAGCCATTTCATTCATTGTCGAACAAATCATCATAGGAACACCTTCTGCAACCGGAGTTGCAACAGGATAATAAGGATCACCCGGAATATATACACCATCGACACATGGATTGAATCCACGGCGCATAATGCCTGATGTGGGTCCCATCTCCGCAGCCAATTTTGCTGCAGCTTTATTTGCAAGAAGGTAATAATCCATCCATGGCATCTCCTGTAACTTTGCAATATCTTTTGCCTTGAGTCCGGCTTCTTTCAGAATATAATCTCCAAGTTTTTCTGCATACTCTTTTTCGCCGGTTCTTGTCGTTGCTCCGCTTAGAACAACTGCTTTATGATAGAGTCCTTTAGCTGACGGCATGGATGTAGTAATACATACTTTTGCTCCTCCGCCCGATTGACCCATTATAGTCACATTTCCAGGATCACCGCCAAAATTTGTAATATTATCCCTTACCCATTCAAGTGCTGCCACCAGGTCAAGCATTCCAACATTGCCTGATGCAGCATATTTCTCACCTCTTGCGGTTGCCAGGTTTGTGAATCCCATCGGACCCAGCCTGTGATTGACTGATACGAAGACAACATCTCCTTTACGGCTGAAATTTTCGCCATTATAACCATCCTGTTCTATTCCGTTACCATTAGTGAATCCACCACCATGGAACCATACCAAAACAGGTCTCTTTTTTCCGTCATTGATTGCCGGGGTAAAGACATTCAGTCTGAGACAGTCTTCACTCACATCATCGTAATTCCAATGATCAGCAAAAGAGGAATAAGCATTTGCATATCTCTTTTCCATTATCTGTGGAGCTGAATTACCCCACCAGACTGCCGGAAAGATATCATTCCATGGCTTTGGTTTTTGTGGAGGCATAAATCTGTTGGCTCCTGAAGTATCTGCACCATAAGGTATTCCGAGGAAGTAGTTAATCCCTCTTAGAACATATCCTTTGACTTTACCATACTGAGTATCGGCCAGAGCAATCTCGTCACCAATGAACAAGATCTGTTTATCATTATCAGCAACTCCTTTTTCCTTTTTCCCCACGGTGGAGACGCATGATGTTGCTGTAAAAGCAGCTGTACCAAAGGCAAGTCCGGTGGCGCCGGCCCCCATTGTCTTAAAAAATCTTCTTCTTGTTGATTTCATTTGAGTGTTCATTTGTTTATTAACATATCAATTTCATCAAAATAACATGTTACTCTTCCCTGAATATTTCAGACAGGATTATGTAAATGCAGACCTGGCAGAATACCAGATCTGCTTTACTAACGCTTCTCAATAAGTGAGAACTTACTATTTTATTTTTACAACACCAGTTGATTTCATTTTTTCTGATTCAGATACAGGAATAGCCCAATTGTCGTCGAAACTTCCCTGGCTGATAATATTATCGGGTGTTTCCCTGAATAAAATAAAATCTTTGAGACTGGCAAGACCATCGATTGCAGGATTCATGAATGACATTTTCATGATCTTGTTTTGTTCGCCTTCTTTTGGTTTGACAGGAGTCCACCATACCAGGCCTGAATTAACCAATATGTAATGATTATTCATCGGAAAGACATATGCCAGACAATAATCGTATGCATCAGCATTCAGCTGTACTGGTAATTTATCCGCAAATTTCTCAATTATACTATTAGTCTCACGGGTTCCAAACAATATCAGGTTGGATGTCTCATAATCGCTTTGCCTTATTTCCTTATCGGAAATTACTCTTGGGAAGACCATTATCCGACCCATCATACCACGGTCTGCTGACCAGTTAGCTGCCATGGCAGCCTGATCATGTCTTTTCTGCAATTCCTCAGGAGTAGGATTGCCTATAGTTCCATATACATAAATATGGTTGCCGGCTATAGCTGCTGACATAGGTCCTTCGGCACCCTGTTTTTTAGAATTCAGTCCGGGAGTGTATTTACGATTAACCCAGTTCCCATTCTCTTTTGAAAATGAAATGATATCAGGGGTTTTTAATGAGAAGGCTTTACCATCTATTTTGATATCTGTTTTTGATGAAGGGTTGAAAGATGGATGTCCAGCTAACGTTAGCGTGAAAGCGTCAAGAGCGTTTGTGGATATATCGAGGGAGTTTTTAGCAACAAATTTTGCATCAATTGAAGCCAGAGTGCCCGACGTAAGTTTATCCAGCTTTACCCAGTAAGCTTTGTTATATTTATATAAGGGTGAATTGAATTTTACTCTTTCCGGGTAAAGATCTCTTTTAAACTGGCCAAACCAGTCGAAAATAAAACCATCCTTATAGGCATATTCCCAGCTGTTATGACCTATGCCCGGATATTCAACATAATCTAAAAGAGCGGAGTTGCCCGTAAATCTTTTCTTCCAGTCCTGTACCGTCTGGTACAAAAAATCCTTATCTCCGACGAAAAGGTGTACCGGCAAATTCAGGGCGTTACCTGACAGCTCAGATGCACTCTCGGGAGGGGCAGGGCAACAGGGAGCAATAGCTGCCCAGATATCGGGCCTGGTCAATCCAAGCCATATTGTTCCACCACCACCCATTGAGAGACCGGTAAGATAAACACGGTCTTCATCAATGCTGAACCTGTTTTTAAGATCAGCAAGCATATCGTATACATCCTGCTCGGGGATTCCCTGATAGCCTGCAGTACCACGTGCATAAGGCGCTGCTACTATATAATCAACATCTTTGAGTTCAGGGAAAAAACGTGTTACTTCCAGATCATTCTGAACAGGAATATTACCCGGCTTTATGAAATCGGTCCCTTGAATATTCCCCTGCCCGAAAGCACGGCGTAATCCCAGTCTGTGATTCGACATAGCGCCATGTAAAAAGACTACCAGGGGATATTTTTTAGACTCATCAAAGTTTTTTGGTATGTAAACAGCATAAGGTTGATCAGTCTCATCAACATTAGAGAAAAAGCTCAGGTCCTGAGGTCCTGATTTTAGTTTCTGAGCCAATGCCTCATTGCACTGAACAGCCAGAAAGATTATGATCAGGGAGGCAGTCAGGCAAAATAAGTATTTCTTTTTCATAATTATATTATTTTCATTGTGGAAAAAGACCTGACAAGTTTTGAAGACCTGTCAGGGCTTTTTTTGTTTCAAAGAAGTAATAAGAAATAATCATTTTCCGGGAGGAAATGATATTTCTGTTTATCATTGCAGAATATTAATAACCAGGATTCTGGTTTCCCTTCATGGCTGTATTAACCGTCATTTCATACTCAGGTATCGGAAGGAATTCATTCTTATTCTGTTTATACCCTGCTCCTTCAGGATTCCAGTAACCGCCTGCTCCATTAGGAACTGCTTTTCCCTGATCTTTAAGTGCAGTATAAGCGTCGCCCCAGCGCTGGAGGTCGAAATAGCGTTCGCCTTCAAAGGCCAATTCAAGTTTTCTTTCCGTTTTGATGTCCGCAAACAGAGCATCTCCTGCTGTACTGACCGGAGCCAGGCTAACACGACTTCTTATAAGATTTACAAAGGTCCTTGCTTTTGCATCATCGGGAGAACTTTTCCTGTTATATGCCTCTGCGGCCATTAGCAATACATCGGCATATCGTATCATTCGGACGTTTGTTCCGGTGTTGCAAAACTTAGTATAGTCGTCACCGCCAGCTCCTTCACTTAAGAATGGCACATATTTCAGACGGATATAACCATCTGAGCCATATGGAGTGAAACCGGCAGGAGACAGATATTTCCCGCCTAATGCTGCCAGATCATCAGGAGAAATAAGGTTAACATCGCGGCGGACCGGATCACCTGCACTGGTATAAGCATCATACATTTCTTTATGCGGATTAATGAAGCCCCATCCAAATGGAAACATATCCAATGCGCCATATACCGGATAAGGAAGATATTCAGGTCGTGGAGTCATCATAATTCCCATAACAGCAAGGCCCGATTCTGCCTCAAAGGGGTCATTATAGCCCATTGTGGTTACAAATGCAATTTCCCATAATGACTCTACTCCATATTCACTATCACGACGTAATATTTTGGAATAATCGGGGTATAAACTGTATTCATTTGAATCAATTATTTTCTGAAAGGTAGCAGCTGCTTCATCATATTTTTTTTCATATAAATAAGTTTTTCCAAGCATGGCTTCGGCAGTTCCTTTACAGATAAGATGCGTATACTCAGTAGGCATATTACTTCTTTCAGGCAAAACGTCAATGGCTTCAGTGAGGTCCTTTTCAATTTGAGCATACACCTCGGCTGTGGCAGTTCGTGGCTGACTGGTCTCACTTGCATTTAATTCATGTAAAACAAGCGGGACATCTCCCCAGGTGTTAACCATGAGTAAATAAGCATAGCCTCTTAAAGCTTTGGCCATAGCAACAAAAATTGCCTTATTGTCAGTGTCGGGTACTACATTATCAATTAAAATATTGGATCTGTACACACAAAAATAGTACCATGAGTATAAACTGTTTATAGCTGAAGTTGTTGGAGTAAACCTGTACTCGTTTATTTCTTCAAGCACACCACCATTATCACCCCGGCTTCCGCCACCTGCATAACTCTCATCGGATAAACCGTCATACATGTATATATAGTTGAAAGCAATTCCTTGCTGCCAACGGTCAAAAATCGCATTCAATGCTTCCAGTGCCTGTGCATCGGTTTTATAGAATGTGTTTACAGTCTGTACACCTCTCTCTTCGTAATTAAGATATTCTTTGGAGCATCCAAAGGAAATAATTATAAAGAGTGCTAGTATTTTCAGGATTTTATGTTTTATAAATATAGCTTTCATAATCGCAAAAATTAATAGGTTTAATTACAAAGTGATTGACGCACCAAAAATGACAGTCCTGCTGTTGGGATACATACCACGGTCAATTCCAATACTATTAATATAGTTCGTACCCGCAGTTACAGCATTGGACCCCACCTCAGGATCAGATCCCGGATATTTGGTGAAAGTATACAGGTTCTCAACAGAGATATAGATCCTGGCATTGGATACCTTAATCTTGCTGATGATATCTTTTGGCAATGTATATCCTATTTGTATCTGCTTTATTTTAAGATAATTACCTTTGAAGATCAACATGTCGCTGTGCCATGTATTTGAACTGCAATTGGCAGCCGGCATGGAGGCAGTTGTATTGGTTGGTGTCCACCTGTTGTCAAAATAGACCTGCAATTTATTAAAATTGAGCCTGTCGGTTCTTACCATTCCCAGCATAATATCCTGACCGGCTGCACCCTGGCAGAAGGCTTTGAAATCAAATCCTTTGTAGCTAAGGTCAATGTTAAACCCATAGGTGATCTTGGGGATTCCGCTACCGAGATATTGCTTATCGGCAGAAGAAACCGTGCTTGTAGTATCGCCGGCTGCATTAACAAATATTGTCTGTCCGTTTTTAGGATTTACGCCTGCTGTTTTATAGCCATAAAAATACCATATAGGATGACCTTTGTCAAACCGGGTGGATGTTTCAAGGTTTACAGTGGCTCCTGTGAGGTACGGACTGTTGGGGTTCATATAGGTTACTTCGTTATGCAGTGTTGCTACATTAGCTCCAACACTATAATTGAAGTCTCCTACTTTATTCCGGTAAGTAAGTTCAAATTCGAATCCTCTGTTCTCGACATCACCAGCATTGACAGTGGTTGCTGTATTGCCTGCTTCAAGCGGAGGCGTGCCGGTAGTCAGGAGGTCTTTGGTTTTCTTTATGAAATAATCCATTGAAAAGGTAACCCTGTCTTTAAAAGCACGGATATCGATACCAGCATCGGTTTGTTCGCTGGTTTCCCACTTCAGGTTAAGATTACTTAGGTTTGCAGGTTCAGTGGCAGTTCCCATGGTCGTGGAAGTTGAAGTTTCCATGATTGGATATGCTCCTGATGCAGTAAGTGCTGACATATAGGAATAATTGCCGAGATTGGATAAGCTACCGTTCTGACCCCAGCTGCCCCTTACTTTGAAAAAGGAAATGAATGTTTTCGGGAAGAAATCTTCGTTCGAGATCACCCACCCTGCTGATAATGCAGGAAAAAGGCCCCAACGATGTTCTTTTGGCAGAATGTCTTCACCAGCAGCATCATCGCGTAAACTGACCTGAAGAAGATATTTGTTCTTGAAGTCATAATTCAAACGTCCGAAATAAGAAAGCTTACGCGTTAAAATACGATAACCGTTCACATTGTCTGAAGGATTTGATGCCAGGTATTTTAGGTCATCATAAAGTGAATTGTCATTTGTAAGCGGGCTGCCATCACCATATAAATAGTTTAGTTTATTTTCTGATGCGGACATACCAACAAGCAGTGTTACATTGTGATTACCTATAGCTTTAGTATATGTGGCGAAATTCTCCCACTGCCAGTAACTCGACAGTGTCATGTTATCAATGACATTTGATGCAAGATTATTGGTATTATTGTCATAGTAATAAACAGGGTTGTACACATGATTATGAAATGACATAAAAGTGCCACCGACTCTGCTTGTAAACATTAGCCCCTCAAGGGGAGTAATCTCAGCAAACACATTACCAAACAATGTAGTGTTCTGGTTGGTGGGGAATGTTGCGTCTCTTACAACAAACGGATTTGCGGTACTTGTAACATATTGTGAAACGCCATAATAATAACCGTCAGTATTCTTTAAATATTTCGATCCGGCGGCAATGTTAGCCAGCATGGCTGCCGGAATTTCAGATTCATTTTTATAATAAGCAGGAGTAAGAGGGTCTACCATCAATGCACTGGTAATTACCGAAGTGTATTCGCTGTTTTCAGCTACCGCTTTTAAATCAATACGGGAAGCAGTAATGTTATGACCTACTTTAATCCAGTTATTAAGCTTATGGTCTGAGTTAAACATTAAAGTATAACGCTGATATTTGTCCTGATCACCAACCACGATACCATCCTGGTTTAAATAAGATAGCGAAAGCATGAAAGATCCTTTTTCGCTGCCACCGGTAAATGAAAGGTAATGTTTTTTGGTAGGAGTAGATTTGAAGATTTCATTCTGCCAGTCGGTATTGTATGGTTCACTAAGTGCAGAAGCCGGAAGTGTTCCTGCTTCAGTAAAATATGTCTTATAGTCAGCAGCATTTAACACATTAACTTTTTTAGCCAGCGATTGCATGCTGTATTGAAACTCATAAGTCAGATGTCCCTTGCCACTTTCCCCGCCTTTAGTTGTTACAAGAACAACACCATTTGCACCTTCGGCACCATAGATCGCCGCAGAAGCGGCATCTTTTAGTACTTCGATGTTACTTATATCGTTGGGGTCAATAGAACTAAGACTGGAGATTTTTGTACCATTGACAATATAAATAGGTTCAGATGATTTGTTGGAACCATAACCGCGGATCCTTACATTTATATCTGCTCCAGGTGCACCTGAATTCTGGATTACCTGCACTCCTGAAGTTTTACCCTGTAACGCCAGTTCTGCTCTCGATATGGAAGAGTTTGCAAGGTCCTCGGCTTTAATACTGCTGATAGCCCCTGTTACTGCGCCCTTTTTCTGCACACCGTATCCGACTACTACGACTTCATCAAGTGATCGTGTATCAAGTGTCATTGAAACATCAATGGTTGTCTTCTGATCTACACTCACCTTCTGGGTTGTATATCCGATAAACGAAAACACCAGAATACTATTCGCATCAGGTGAGTTGATCTCATACATACCCCTGATATCAGTTGTAACACCCAGAGTGGTTCCTTCAACCTTTACAGTAACACCCATCATGGGTTCGAGTGTTTGAGAATCAATGACTTTTCCTGTTACTTTTTTCTGCTGTAATATATTTTTAGGCGAAATCACAATAAGATTGTTATCTAATACCTTGAATGTAATGCCTGTGTTATCAAACAGACTGGTGAGCAGGTCATTGATCAAGACCCCCTGATCGTTTATAGTGATACGCCTGTTTATATTGCTCAGGTCATCATTATAAAAGAACCTGTAATCACTTTGCGATTCAACGTTCTTTAGTACGTCTTTTATAGTAACATCAGTTAGCGATATATCCAATTTTTTAGTCTGGGAGTAAACATTAGCTGACAATTGCAGCGTGCAGACAAGCACTAAAATAGTTGTTAGTTTCATAATCATGGTTAGTTTTCGGAATCGCCGTAGAAATAATAAAAATTGGCAATAAGTAGTATTTTTCATAAATTTGTAGGTTTTTAAATGTAACATGTCCTGACGGATATATCTTTTTTAGACCGGCAGGAAAAAATTAAAAACTTGGGTCGCAGGATGTGTCAGCATTCTGCGATTCCTCTTTTATTCGATTAAGGTTTTACCATAGGCTAAGGATTTTAAGGGTTTAGGGGGTTAATTAATTAGTTTTTTTTATAAGCATTTCATCGTATGAATTTTTGAAGTATTTATTCTCTGAAAGAATAACCTCGTTATCTTTTATCCTGTATTCGATCGGAGCAGAATATTTCACCAGGTTAAGTACTTGTTCCAAAGTTTCATCTTTAAGAGTGCCAGTGAATTTATAGTCCTCTAAATTTTGAGATTCAAAGACAAATTTTATATTGAATCTGCGTTCGAATTTTTTAGTAAGGCTCAAAAGCGGTTCTCTTTCAATATACCAGACAGGGTCCTTCCATGAGGTATATATCTCAGTATTAATTTTTGGAGTAATTATTAGATTTTCATTTTCCTTTGACTGCTTTTTAGAATCCGGATTGACCTCAGGTTCAATATCTTCGGATTTCTTTGGTGAAATATAATAAGTGGCAATCTGGTTTGGCTCAAGAGTTACCGATTGTTTCCCAGTTTTAGTAATGAGATCCCCCTCTAGAGTTATGGAACCGCTCACCAGCGTTGTTTGCACATTATCCTCGTTGCTATAAGCTTTTACATTGAATTCAGTACCGTAAACTTTCACATCAAGGTGAGGTGTGGTTACTACAAACTGCCTGCTGCTGTCTTTTTTTACACTGAAGAAAGCCTCACCGTTAAGAAACACCTTGCGGTTTGTTTGCCCGAAAAGCGATGAATATCTGAAATTACTTCCTGCATTCAGCCAGACTTTTGAACCATCGGCAAGTATGAGCCTAACTCTTGAACCATATGGAGATTCTACAGTATACCATATCTCACTTAACTTCCGCTCCATCTTTTTATCAATATACCGCAATGCAACAACTCCTATTGTGAGTACCAAAGCAAAAAAGGCAGCATATTTCATCAGATCCCTGATGAACATCCTCTTTTCTGTCCTGTCTACACTCTTTTCTTTGGTAGCCAATTCTTTATAATACTTTGTTTTGACTCTCTCCCAGGAAAGGTCGGTGTTATAGGAATCTGTTAATCCGGTAACTTTTACTGCCCGATAGATATCTTTCAATTCATCGAAGTGCCTGCTATTGTCCGCTGACTCGCATATCCATTTCCGTGCGGCTTCACGTTCATTCTGGTCGGCTTCTCCTGTAAGATATTTTACGAGAAGTTCTTCCATCCCCAATTTTTGATCTTTGTTCTCCATAATATTAAATTCATAAGTATGACCCTTTCGAATGTAACAAGGGTGACAAGAGGGTTAAATATTTAAAAATAGTTTTTGCCTTTTTTGCATTAAAAGCTCAAAATACCAGCCAGAGTTATAAGAACAACAACCAGGTAATCTTTAAGCTTTATCCTCATCTTTACCAATGCCCGTGCCATTTGGGTTTTCACAGTGTTGATGGAAATACCAAGCTTGATCGAAATCTCACAATATGAAAGGTTATCAAATCTACTCAGAGTGAAGATTTTCCGACATTGTTCAGGAAGCGATAAAATAGCTTCGGTAATTATGTCTTCCAGCTCCATGGATACTAGATTTGTTTCAGGATAGTCATCTGAGACAGCCTCAAGAAGCTCCTTATCGGTGAAAATGTATTGACCGTTTTCTATATACTTCTGCTTCACTTTTTCCTGCCTGAGATATTTCAGACACCTGTTATGAACGCTTACATATATATAGCCGGACAGAGATGATTTTATTTCAATTTTATCGGCATTACCCCAGAAGAAACAAAAAAATTCCTCAACTATCTCTTCAGCTGCCTGTTTATTCCTCACATAATGTTCCGCATACAGACATAATTTCACAAAATGCTTTCTGAATACATCTTCAAATGCATCTTCGTTTCCGTTATGAAGCCTCTGAATCAGATTTTTCTCATCCATTAAACGAAAGAATAATAGGCTTATCAGTCACGTAAACGGGATAATATGACCACATTAAGCCTTAGCAAATTGATCACAACAATTCTTGTGTGTTAAAAAGAATTCTCTTTCCCCAAAAATGGTTAATCAGGTTTTTTTACTAAAATTCTTAGTCAAAAGTAATAATATTATTAGATTTTTGTATGGTTATCTAAACACATTCAGGTTTTATTCTTTATAATAAACTCCAATTACTAACATCTCTTTTTATCTTATTTAAGAATGATAATGGTCTCCTGTTAATACTTTTCTCCTATATAATCCAGTGTACCTGGAAAATAAAACAGAGTCATGCTTACATTTGTTTTCTCGCCCGGGGAATTGAAAAGACCTGCTGGCGTCTGACAACAATAGGGTTATTGAAAGTTCAGTGTATATGATTAATTTAGCAATTGATTAAACTATTTAAAAATGAAAGCAATCATAATAGGAGCAACCGGTTTGGTGGGCAATCTGATACTGAAAGATGTGTTGACTGATAGTGATTTTTCGGAAGTAAGGATATTTGTCAGAAAATCCACAGGGATAAGTGATCCGAAACTGAAAGAAATCATAAGTCCTATGATAGATATTATTGCCCTTAGAGGCGAAATTCAGGGGGATGTTCTTTTTAATGCCCTGGGAACAACAATCAAACAAGCAGGGAGCCAGGAAGAACAGCGACGGATAGACAGAGATCTGCCAATAGCATTTGCTTCCATTGCCTCAGAAAACAAAGTTAAGATAATGGTCAATGTTTCGAGTGTCGGCGCAAGCATGAACGGTGGATTTTATCTTAAAACTAAAGCTGAGATGGAAAATGGCACCGGGAAATTTTTCCCCGGAACAGATTACAATTTCAGACCAGGGTTTTTGGTAGGACAAAGGAAAGAATACAGACTGGCTGAGAAAATTGCTTATGGTGTAATGAAACTTATAGACCCTCTTTTAACGGGATCTTATAAGAAGTTCAGGAGTATGCCAGCTAATAAACTGGCAAAAGCCATGGTCAACTTAAGTAAGAATCCTGTTGGGAAACCAAATATTTTGCATTTTCCCGAAATAATGCAGTGTCTTTAAGTTCAAATCTCCCGAATAATGATTGTTTAATTTAAGATAACCTTGTAAAGTATTATCAGGATCGAACAATCCAATAATCTCGTTGTTTAGATATTTCAGGCTTAATTGGAATTATCTTATAGTGTATATAGAAAAAATGGTATCAGGTCCTGCTGTTGATGAAGGGCTATATAAAATAAGGCATATACGGTTCTTAACTGAAAGCACATTTGTTTTAAGGATTGACCGTGGAAATTTGCAGTTTAAAGCCGGGCAGCATATTATTGTCGGTCTGGAAGGAGCATTAAATCTGAGGGAATACTCTGTTTACAGTGGTGAAAATGATGATTATCTCGAAATCCTTGTAAGGGAAGTTTTTAAGGGCAGTGTATCATTACAACTAAAACAGGTTAAACCGGGTCAGTT
Source organism: Bacteroidales bacterium UBA1797 (assembly GCA_002319885.1). Classification (GTDB taxonomy): domain Bacteria; phylum Bacteroidota; class Bacteroidia; order Bacteroidales; family VadinHA17; genus LD21. The sequence continues at coordinate 3,810 of DCFT01000055.1, read as the reverse complement.
ACTACAGGTCAACGGACCATTCGGATCATTTGGACTGGAAACATTCAACATTTTTTCGCGAAAGCATATATTTATAGCTACAGGCACAGGTATTGCTCCGTTTCACAGTTTTGTAAGATCTTATCCCGGAATTAATTATATCCTTCTTCACGGAGTCAGCTCCGCGAAGGAGGCATACGACAGAAATGACTATGATCCTCATCATTATATTTTGTGTTCTTCAAAAGAGAAAAACGCGGGTTTTACAGGAAGAGTCACAAAGTTTTTATCCGGTTATCCTGTGGATCCCGAGATGTTATTTTATGCGTGTGGTAATGGCAGTATGATCTACGAAGTTTATCACATTTTAAGAGACAAAGGAATTCCTGTTGAAAATATAAACTCTGAAGTATATTTCTGAATATATTTTTGGGAAATATTAACCGGATAACATATCTCGTTATACTGTTAATTTATAAGTTCAAAGCTATCTTTCAATCGAATATCTTTTGATGAAGCCCCGATCATTAAATCAAATTCCCCTGGTTCGGCTGCCCATTGTAATTTTTGATTGTAAAATGACAGCTTTTCTTTATTAATAATGAATTTGATTGTTTTAGACTCACCTTTTTTCAGCTGAATTTTTTTGAAATCTTTCAATTCTTCAACAGGCCTGCATATCGAACCAAACCTATCCCTTAAATATAACTGGACAATTTCATCCCCGTCATATTCCCCGGTGTTGGTAATTGTCACTGATGCTTCTATCTGGTCATTTCCTTTCATTTCCTTTTTGCTCAGTTTTAAATCGCTGTAATTAAAGTTGGTATAACTTAAGCCATATCCAAATTCATATTTGGGGTATATCGATAAATCAGTATAGGCCGATTTGTAATATCGATTTGTATCACTGGTTGCAGGACGACCCGTGTTAAAATGACTGTAATAAATCGGAATCTGACCAACGCTCCCTGGAAATGTGATTGTCAGTTTTGCTGAAGGATTGTAATCTCCGAACAGAACGTCAGCAATGGCATCACCGGCTTCACTTCCCAACCACCAGGTGTATAAAATAGCAGTTGCATGATCGGCTGTGTAATTAAAAACCAGTGGCCGGCCTGCATTGATTAATACAACAACTGGTTTACCGGTCGCCAACAAGGCTTTCAGCAAATCTTCCTGAACACCAGGTATATTTATATTACTGCGGCTCCTGGCTTCTCCGGTCATGTCACGGCTTTCGCCAATGCTTAGTATAACCACATCAGCCTGTTTGGCAATATCTATGGCTTCAGGAAATCCTTCTTTATTATCGCCCTCTATATTACAGCCCCTGGCATACAGCAGGGTTGTGCCACTGCCTACTTTCTTTTTCAGACCCTGCCATTGCGAAACGATGAAACTTGAATCTACACCTGGCACTTCAACATCCCAGAAACCTTTATTTTGTTTTAACGATTTCACCAGTGGACCAATAAAAGCTATTGTTTTAATATTTTTTGACAAGGGCAGTAAATGATTTTCATTCTTCAGGAGAACGATACTTTTTTCAGCAATCTGTCTGGCTGCTTTTGGATGCTCCGGATTATTGAGTTCCTGATTCTCCCGAATTTGATTACAATATCTGTAAGGATCGTCAAACAGTCCAAGTTCAAATTTTACCCGTAGAATTCTTTTGACGGCATCATCTATAAGAGCAATCGAAACTTTTTTATCTTTCACCAGTTGTGCGAGGTTATTTTTATAGCAGCGGCTTTCCATATCCATATCACAACCTGCTTTAATAGCCGACTCGGCTGCTTCATAGCTGTTTTTAGCTGTGCCATGATTTATCAGTTCGCCGATAGCACCCCAGTCGCTTACCACGAACCCTTTGAATCCCCATTTACCTTTAAGTATATCACTAAGTAAATATTTATTTTCTGTAGCAGGTACTCCATTCAGATCATTAAATGACGTCATGAATGTAGCAACACCCGCATCTGCTGCCGCTTTAAATGGAGGTAAATAAACTTCCCATAACAGCCTGTCGCTCATGTCAACGGAATTATAATCTCTTCCGCCAATTGCAGCACCATAGGCAGCATAATGCTTGGCGCAGGCAATTACCGAATTTATGTCCTCTGGTTTATTCCCCTGAAAGCCTCGTACCCTGGCAGCTGCAATTAAGGAACCAAGATAAGGATCTTCTCCGGCACCTTCCATCACCCTTCCCCAACGAGGGTCACGTGCAATATCCACCATTGGGGCGAATGTCCACTGGATGCCGCTTGCACTTGCTTCAGTTGCAGCAATTCGTGCCGATAATTCCATTGCATCTAAATCCCAGCTGCAGGATTCAGCAAGAGGAATCGGGAATGTCGTTTTATATCCGTGTATAACATCCTGACCGAATATTAAAGGAATTTTCATCCGCGATTCAAGGGCAATTTTTTGCCAGCTTCTTGTTCGTTCGGTTCCCATACAATTAAGAAGTGAACCAACCTGCCCATTCCTGATTTGTGTTGCTTTATCATTGTCAACTGTTGCGGGACCCGTGGCAGTCCAGTCATCATTATACTGGTTCATCTGACCAATTTTTTCCTCAAGTGTCATCAGGTTCATTACCGAATCAACCTTCTGATCAAGTGATTTCTGTTGAGAAAACATAATAAAAGAAAGAAATATGAAACCCAGACTTAATATTGCTTTTTTCATGATCATTCTGAGAATTAAAAACATTAATATGATATGTAATATAGTCTAATATTTATACCTGCGAAATCAATCTGAGTGTATTCCTGCAACTTAGAATAATTGAAACTGTTATTATACCTGCATCCGTAAATAAGGACACAAAATGCGGGGGATAAGTATTTTATATTCATTTAAATTTGGAAAGTCAGCTATTACGCTTTACATTTTTTCTTTTCTTAGTTCAATTAAGGTAATCTCAGGCAAAATTCCAACTCTGCCCGGGTAGCCAATAAATCCCAAACCTCTGTTTACATACAAATACTGATTCTTTTCCTTATACAAACCAGCCCATTCTTTATATATGTACTGTATTGGGCTCCATTTAAAACCAGGAACCTCAACTCCAAATTGCATCCCGTGTGTATGCCCCGATAAGGTAAGATCAATATTGGGATACTTTTTATTTACCTCTTTGTCCCAATGTGAAGGATCATGTGACAGTAAAATGTTAACAGGGCTGTAGTTGATATTTTCAGTTGCCTTTTCCAGACTGCCGTAATTGGAAAAGCCGTGGCTGCTGCAATTCTGAACACCGATTATAGTTAGTTTTTCTCCATTTTGTTCAATATAATGGTGATCATCCCAAAGCAAATTCCATCCCATCCGGCTATGAATTTCTCTTAATTCCTTAACGTCATTCTCTTTAGCTTCTTTATTTTTCCATTTAGTGTAATCACCATAATCGTGATTTCCGAATATGGAAAATACTCCGTATCGTGCTTCAATTTTATTCAAAATGTTCATGTATGGCAATGCTTCCTCGTGCCGGTAATTAACAAGATCACCCGTAAAAAATACTACATCCGGTTTTTGTTCATTAATTATTTTAACAGCCCTTGTAAGTGGTTTAGTACTTAAAAAGCTACCGGTGTGAATATCGGAAACCTGGACTATTTTGAAACCATCGAATGAAAGAGGAAGACCAGGTAAGTTAAGCTGAAGCTTTCTTGTCTGGTATTTATATGCATTGTATATCATTCCATAAATCATGCTGAAGAATGGAATTGAGGCAATAAGTAATCCGGTCCTGATAATAAATTCAGACCGGCTCATAGAAATACCCTTCCGGACTGTTTCTTCGGGTTCCGGTCTTTT
>DCFT01000115.1 GCA_002319885.1 Bacteroidales bacterium UBA1797 | reverse complement strand
CCCTTTTTGATGAACCATATTTTCAAAATTAACCTCTCCAAACTGTGGCGGTATTAACTGGTCGTAGACTGTATGCATCAATACTACCGGTTTCCCAATATTCCCGGTCCGGTCGTATTTTTCAAAAATATTATCAGGATTGGCAGTTGCTTTAAAACGCTCGACCTTTTTATTGAGTTCCCAGTCATTTGAAAAACCGCTATAGATCGTATTGGTATTATCGTATGGGTTACCTCCTGATTTTAGCACAGCGTCACGTAAAACAGATTCACTGAAAAATAAGGAAAAGGGGATATCCCCGATCTTAAGGTAAAATTGGCGGGCAAATTCCCCTGCCTTCACTGTGTCCTTCATAATCGCTTCCCTGATAGCTTCAATTTTAGCCCCCATCCCGGTAATACCGGTAGGTTTAAAATCCGTATGGATGTCGATTAAGTCAGAAAGAGGTGATGTTACTCCCGGAAACAATGCATCGAATAATACGTGAGCGTCAAATTCCTTCCTGGTTTGCAAATAGGGACGACTTGATAAGGGACACATCGCAAGAGCGCCCTGATAATTCTTACTAAAATTTTCCATCATTGCCAGGGCAACGCCCCCTCCCATTGATTGGCCTGTCATAAAAGTAGAATCAGGGACTCCATATTTATCCAGGAAATATTGTCTCAGAGCTTCGGTATCATCCACACCCTGAGGCAATGCAAAGCCCTGATATTCATACGCTGAAGCGGCTACAGCGAACCCTCTGTCAAGAAATATTTTTGCGAGTTGGTCCAGTTGAGGAGAATTGATTGCAGAAGGTGACCCCATAAACTCATAACCATGGGCAAACATCACTAATTTTTGCTTCCAGTCTTTCGGAAAAAGTATTTTATAGTGAGCGCAATTTACAGTACCCGTATCTGTCCTAACAATATTTTGTGATTGAGCTGCAAGTAACAAAGAAATCAGGAATATGGATAAGGTAATTTTTTTCATAACAGAAAGATATTAACAACAATGAATTATTCAAGGATGCACTGCTTACAATTCCCTGATCCAGATATTTCTGAAAGTAGTTGGATTGCCATGTTGCTGCAACTGAATGGGTCCGTCTCCGTGTTCTTTAATTATATATTGAGGGATACCGGGGAAAACAGTTGGTCCTTGTATAGCTACATTGTTTTGAACCAATACTCCATTATAAATAATCGTTATTCTGGGTGGAGTAAAATAATTTGTATTATCCTTAAAACGAGGAGCTGTATAAACGATTTCATAAGTTTGCCATTCTCCTTCTTTTCTGCTCGGATTTACCAAAGGAGCATATTGCATATATACAGCACCTGCCTGCCCGTTACGATAAGTACGATTACTGTAACTGTCAAGTATCTGGACTTCATAATTCCCCTGGATAATTACACCACTGTTACCTCTGTCCTGACCTGTAACTGTTGCCGGTAAACCGGTCGGTGTCTTCCATTCTATGTGCAACTGAAAATCCCTGAAAACCCGCTTTGTCTGTGCAGTGCCCGAAGCACTGGTCGGTTGCATTCCCCCATCTTTTAAAATCCATGTAATTGGCTTTTTCCCACCTGGTCCGCCCGGTCCCCGGGAAACTTCTTCCCATTCATTAAGATCCTTGCCATTAAATAATACCACAGCATCCGAAGGAGGATCGCTATCAATTTTGCCCGGTTCTATCTTGGGAACTTCAGGATCCATAATGTGTTTTATTTCAGTGAAAAACATATTCTTCTGCATTGGAGTAAGGGAATCAAAAGAGCTTTTGAATTTTTTTACAAGTTCTGCCTGTTTGGCATAGTTGGCCTGCAACTGTTCCATTTGTGATTTCTGATCTCCGGTTGGTTTTGTCTTTGTTCCTGCAGGCTGTTGTGCATTACTCAATCCGAAGGAGATCAGCAGCAACATTAAAATAAATAATTGTTTCATAGTAATTAAAGAGTTAAATATTAAATAATTAAATATATAAATCAATTGATGAGAAAATGCAAAAAAATATTTACTTCATGGTTCATAATCCATCACCGATTCGTCCTACTTGCTATATTCTGAGAAACCGTTCAATAAAAGCCTTAAACTCATGCTCCCATACAAATGATTTTGGGGAACAAACTCAGTAACCCAGCCATCATTTTTATTATCTTTTTGACGATAAATGATAAAAATGTTATATTCAAATCCAGGCAGGAGACTTGACATAAGACATACATTTTGATAAAATTATGAAAGAATTGAATACAATCAAATAAAAAATTAAATGCTAAATTTTCTTTCAAATCCAATAAATGAAATTAATGCTTAATATTGGAAAGACTCTCTTCCATTACACAAATGTCAATCAGGTCTTGAATCAAATCAAGGTTAATTCAAACCTCTTGTCTACAAAGAAAAAGCCCTGGTGCGAAAGCGCCGGGTTTTTTTATTGGAGATCCATCAAAAGCTTGCTAATCAGGCTCGTTAAACTGTTCTTGTAATGATTAATTTTAAATATTGTCCCGGGTAATCACTGAAATGATTTACCAGATGAGAACTAAAAAAAATCATAATTTAGCAACCTGAAAAAATTATAATGATTTTAAGACCCGGAGAATGAGAATTTATTACAACAATAAATTTATATCAATACCACAACCTGTAAAATGCTTGTAATAATAGGTAGTTCCTTATAACTTTACAAGCAATGAAACAGTAACATCTTGATAACAGCATAATCCAAAAAAGATTTGTTTAAACTAAAAGAGCTACATCCGACTACAAAACGGTTAATTCTTGCACGAACATTTAGAAGTATTGGTCAGGGAGCTCTTGCAGTTGATATGACTTTATACCTGAATGCATTGGGTTGGAATGCTTTCCATATTGGATTGGTACTTAGCGTAGCAGGAATTTTTGGGGCATTACTAAGTTTGGGGGTAGGTATTGCAAGTGATCGCATACGCAGGAGGCCTTTTCTGATAACCTATGAGATTATTGTATTTGTGTGCAGCATAACTGCTTTTTTATCAGAGCAAAGTCTAATATTATCAATGGCAATTATTGCAGCTGGTTTTGGGCGGGGTGCGAATGGAGCTGCAGGTCCATTTTCGCCGGTAGAGCAGGCCTGGTTGGCTGAGGAGGTTTCTGCTGCCAGACGAGGACACGTATATAGTCTGAATACTGCGTTTGGTTTTTTTGGCATGGGTTTAGGTGCCCTTCTGGGAATGATTCCGGAGTTACTGACTGTCTGGCATGAGGAAGGAAAAGCTCTGTCGGCTATTCACGCATCTTCATACAGGTTTCTTTTTATAATTGTCGCAGTTGCATCAATTGTTAATATATTATTGATCCTTAAAGCTAAAGAACAATACAACGGTCAGAGACGAAACAGTGTTTTAAAAGAGGACCAAAAGGAAAATCTGATTATAAGACAGGAAAACAGGATGCTCAAAGGACTGATAATTCTTAATTCATTTAACGGACTTGCAGTGGGATTCACCGGTCCTCTTATTTCTTATTGGTTTGCGATAAGATTTGGAGTTGGTCCGGGGTCAATTGCACCTATTATGGCAGCAGCATTTTTCATTACCGGAATTTCATCAGTACTGACCGGACGTCTCAGTGATAGAATAGGTATTGTAAAGTCGGTTGTCTGGGCTAGATTTATTGGATTATTGCTGTTAATTCTGCTCCCGGTAATCCCATTTTATTGGTTAGCCTCTCTGATATACATATTGCGATCTGCCTTTAACAGAGGATCGGTTGGTGCCCGCCAGGCATTAACGGTGGGTTTAGTGCGCGATAAACGACGTGGTTTGGCAACAAGTCTTAACGCCGTGTCGATGCAACTGCCACAGTCTGTGGGTCCCAGCATCGCGGGACTTCTTTTCAGGGCCGGTCAGCTGGAACTCCCATTCTATATTGGGGCATTGTGTCAGGGAGTTTACCTGGTAATGTACGGACTGTTCTTTCGCAATCAGAATAAACCCGTAGAAAGTGAAGAGCTATGATAATAATTTTTACATTTTTTCTATACTTTTGCAGCAAAAAGCACCCGAATCCCGGGTATTAAGCTTATTAGTCCTACAATAGCCGGAATAATATTTATGATTATAATTAATTTAGGTATCAGGTATAGATGTATTTGAATTATGTTGGAGTTTTTTTTGTCGGAGTAATAGTCGGATTTTTAGGTGGATTATTCGGGAAGGGAGGAAGCGCTATCGCTACGCCGATGCTTAATCTGATTGGCATTCCCGGGTTTGTAGCAATAGCCGCACCATTACCTGCGACTATTCCTGGTACATTTATTGCTTCAGTTGAATATTGGAAGTCTAAGTTGCTTGATTGGAATATTATCATCTGGAGTATTTTTATTGGTGTCCCGGCTTCAATAGCCGGGTCATATCTGACAAAGTTCACCGGAGATAAGCCGTTATTAATAATCACAGGGCTATTGGTCCTCATATTCGGTTTAAAATTCCTTTTCTCACCCAAAGAAAAGAAACCTATCCTTATAAATATTGACCCTGATCATGAAGTTCGTTCTTTTAGTTGGTACCTGCGACTGGTACTGGTAGCAGCATTTACAGGTTTAATTTCCGGATTATTAGCAAATTCGGGAGGATTCCTTCTTGCCCCAAGTTATATCCTGATTTTAAAACAACCTATCAAGAAAGCCTTTGCCTGCTCATTAGCGGTATCTATGTTCCTGGCAGTACCTGGAACAATAGTACATGCACAACTGGGACATATAGATTGGTCGGTCACAGCAGTTTTGGCGATTGGTTCGGTTCCGTTTTCATACCTGGGAGCAAAGGTGGCAATTAAGACAAAAGCAAGCAAGCTGGAACGTTGGTATGGTCTGATACTGACCGCACTGGGTGCCTTTTTTCTCTCCAGATTGTAACATCTAAATGTGGTAGGTTAAGATATAAATTTTCTCATGAATCATTTTACATAAAAATCAGTGCACAACAGACTTCATTTTAAGTAAATTAAGTACTTGATCTGTAAGGTTATGAATATTCCCATTTAACCTTTGGTAATATTTTCAGGTCATTCACCCCGGTTACAATTTTTGACGGTCAGGGTACCCAACCTGACCAAAGTTTATTTCCAACCTCTTTTTTTTTAGAAATTTCGAACTCAAAAGAGTGACTGTGCAACATAATTGATATTAAAATGAAATCTCAGTATCCATAAATATCACGATTTTATATATGTCTTCAACCAATTTGAGGTTAGATATTTCACCACCCTCCGCTATAAGGAAAAAGCCCGCAGCAGAGCGTTAGCGTTGCAAGGCTTTTCTTTGTTATGCACCCACCTATATTTAAAATTTATTATTCTAACTTTGATCTGTACATACTCTATTTAAAACTGAAGCCTCAAATCGCATAAGCACGACATTGATGAATAATAATGAGGACCAGAAGAAAAAAAGGACCATCAGCAGACGGGAATTTACCACTAAAAGCATAGTGGCAGTTATTTCATTGGGAGTTTCAGGAATTGCAGGGTACGCCCTGCTCACTGATAAAAAACCTCGTGTTTTTATAAACTATCACCGAATAGGTCATTGTGCCCCGTCTGTGATGCAGACACTTCTTGATATTTATAATATAGAGAATAAGGAACTGGTTAAGATCTCCGGAGCTATGGCAGGAGGAATTGCTGGTCCTAAAATGGAATGCGGTGCCCTTACATCTCCATTAATGTTCCTGGGATATCATGAAGGTATACCAACAGATAACAATAAAAAACTATTGATAATACGAGAGGCACAGTTTTATTTCAACGATTTCTATAACAAAAATGGTTCAGCTACCTGCACTAAAATAAGGGACAGATATGAGAATGGCTGCTGGAAAGCTGTGTCCGGCTTCTACGATGCATTCATGAATAGCTTGCAGAATCCGGGATCTTTTCCGGCAGAGAAAGAAGAATCCTATTCACTTATTCTTAAAGCATTTAATGATAACGGATTCCATTGTTCACATAGTGTGCTTGACAGACTGAAAAGCACTTTTTGCTTAAAAAAAGAATTATATGAGGCATCCTGGCCCTTTATTGGCGGTATCGCCTTGCTCAACCGTACTTGTGGTGCACTTACTGCAGGAGTGATAGCTCTTTCAGCATCTGAAGCAAAGATTGAAAATAGCTTTATAAGAGTTGCCAGGATGAACAAAATGCTGAAGGAAAATGACAACAGAGCAATGAGCGATGAGTTAAATGGATTTAACAGGGCAATAAATTCAGGAACTGAACTTGGGGAATGGTTCCTTAAAGAATTCGGGGCCACCACGTGCTACGAAATTTGCGGATCTAACTTCTCACAAAAAAAAGATGTAGTTAATTTTCTCTCAGGCAAATGCTTGAACCGATGTTCTGTTATAACAGAGAAAGTGGCAGATAAAGTCATCAGCATGATTTGATGAATTTATTTAAAGAAGGATCTCAAAATATTCAGGATTGAAAAAATATTGAATATGATTTATTGCATTTTGAAACTCTTCTTAATAATTTTATGTGTCTTTTTATTAACATAAAGGAACATACGATTTCAGATGCAGAATGAAATAAGACGATACCCGGTTCAACATCCGCTACTTAAGAATTATATCAAATTCTTCTGGGAACTTCATATTGAACATGCGCACCTTAATCACAGGATTATTCCCCAGAGAAATATCAACCTGAGATTCAATTTGAATGAAACACCTCATTCTGTATGCTCGAATGGCATGGAACATTTGCTTGAAAATGTTTACTTTTCAGGTTTACAGGATCATTTTAAGAACGCGTCCTTAAAATTAAACGGGAAGGTCGATGTGCTTGGGATTTGTTTTTACCCTTACGGATTCTACCCTTTTTTTAAAATCCCTGTTTCTGAATTTAAAAATCAATTGCTGGGAGCCAGAGAAGTCGGGTTCAAGCTGGTAAGAACAATTAGCGAACAATTAAGAGAGGCCCCTGATGTTACTTCAAGAATAGCTGTTCTTGAAAATGAGCTGACCTTGCTACTTATTAATGGTGACCAGACTCCTGAGAACTTCCGGAAAATTTTTTATGATCTTAAAAAAAACGACAATTCACTTCAGATATCTGAATTTTGTCAACGGAACAATATCAATACACGAAACCTGGAACGTATGTATAATAAATATGTGGGTGTATCAGCTAATACCTATAGTACTCTTAATCGCTTTCATAAAAGCTTAAACAGACTTCTCTTTAACGATTACTCGAAATTATCTGACATAGCCTTTGACAATGGTTATTTCGATCAGATGCATTTTATTAAGGAATTCAAACGTTTTGCAGGAAATACACCTAAGACCTTTGTTCATCAAAACAATTCCATATTACAGATTGGAAAATTAACCTGACTGTCGTTTTTGTACTATTTCTATAATTTGTTACCTGGTAATTTTGTCTCATTAACTTTTAAATCAAAAACATTATGAAGACAATTATTACTGAATTTGTAAAATTTATGACATTGGAAACGACAACTGATGAACAGTTAATATCAAAAGCTGATATCTTAAATGATTTCCAGAAAAAACAAGATGGTTTTATTGATGCTGAACTGGTGAAAGGCATTAAAGAAAGTGAATGGTATTTTGTTTACCATTACGAAAATATGGAAAAGGTAAAAGCCATTGGTGAAGAAATACGAAACAGTAAAGTGTTTGATGAATTTACGCCTCTTACTATACCCGGAAGCCTGAGTGTGACTTTCTATCAACAGTTAAAAAAGTGGTAGTTTGATGTTTCAGGGTAGAAATAAATTATCAAAAAAAGGCATCTGATGAAAACAAAATCACTGAAACTTGTATATTTTTCACCTACGGGGACAACAAAAGCGATTATTAAGAGTATTGCCCGAGGAATTGATCAAAGCACTGTGGAACTAATAGATATTACCAAACCAGCTGCACGAAAACAACCATTACAAACATCGGCAGATGAATTATTGATTGTAGCAGTACCTGTTTATATGGGAAGAGTGCCTGCACTAATAACAGATTGGCTCCATTCCTTTGTAGCCCGTAATACCCCTGCAGTATGCGTCGTCGTCTATGGCAATCGTGCCTATGAAAATGCACTTCTCGAACTTAAAGATATTCTGACTCTATGTGGATGTAAACCGATCGCCGGAGCAGCATATATCGGAGAACATTCATTTTCCAGCGATGAAACACCTACAGCCAAAGGGCGTCCTGATGAAAGCGATTTAAGACATGCAGAATTATTCGGTTCTGAAATAAATAAGAAATTACGATCCGTTCCGTCAATTGTTCAGATTTCTGATATACATTTCCCAGGCGCTTATCCCTATGGGGGAGTTACAGAGTTATGGAGTGTTGATTTTATTGCAATTAGTGAAGACTGTACTCAATGCGGGGTATGTGCAGAAGGGTGTCCTGTAGGTGCTATTGATTCCGAAAATAGTGCTTTGATTGATAAGGAAAAATGTATCACTTGCTGTGCCTGTATTAAGAACTGTCCACAAAAAGCCAGAACAATGAAGCCAGGTCTTGTTAAAGACGCTGCAATGCGCCTGAATAAACTGTATAAAGAACGAAAGGAGCCAGTATACTTAATTTAATTTCTCACTTAAAATAAAAAAATCCATGTTAAATGAGATAAGCCCGGGTATTTTCTATAACAAATCTTTTCAATATCAAGAAATTAGTGATGAAGATTTTTTGTTGTGCTACAGCGACAATCAGGTGTTATTACAAAAATCCGGAGATGATTATGAAATTCCGAGAAGAAGAGATTTCACTGAAAATATAGAATCACCGGTTTATTTGTTTTCAGTCAACTCAAATCATTTTTTTGGATTAGTTGAAACTAATTTAAATCATCCTTTATTTGAATTCCATGATATTTTTATTTTACGCAACCTGAAAAACAAAGAGTTTGCATGGTTTGCGTCAGTTGGTTATCAGTTGATGAAATGGTTCAATAATAACAGATATTGCGGAAGATGCGGGACCAAAACAGAATTGAAAAAGGATGAGAGAGCAATTGTTTGTCCAGAATGCAACCTGATTATCTTTCCTTTAATATCACCTGCAATTATTGTAGCCATTACATGCAACAATAAAATATTGCTGGCAAAAGGCAAAAACTATAAAGGTGATTTTTATGCACTCATTGCCGGTTATGTAGATATTGGAGAATCAATAGAAGAAACAGTTGTAAGAGAAGTAAAAGAAGAAGTTGGATTGGATATTAAAAATCTGAAATATTATAAAAGCCAGCCCTGGCCCTTCTCCGGTTCTCTAATGTTTGGTTTTACTGCCGAGGCCGACGATTCACAGCAAATAATAATTGATGAGAAGGAAATTAAGGAAGCAGGCTGGTTTACGAGAGGAAATCTGCCGACACACGCCTCTGATGTGAGTATATCAGGTGATCTAATAGCTGCTTTCGAAAAGGGTATTTTCTAATTCAAAGAAAGTTTGCTTGTATGAGACAGTGCATTGCTGGCTAATTGATTTATTAACAGTTCAATATAGTACAAATTGATCCGGCACCAATAATTAAAATTTTCATTTTAACTAAGCTGTTAATTAGTATATGAGAAAAGACCAGTCACAAGAGAGGCAATATTTTTTATCTTTTACTCTATATTGAACCAGGTTTATCATAATATCCAAAATTAATAATATTCTGAAACTGTCAACAAAATTCACATTGATGAAAGATCAGAAAGCCGGATTTAAAAATTAAATCAAGGTTAGATATTCTATCCCATTCCACTATGCAGCAGGATGCAGTGACCTGAAAGCTAAGAAATCAATATTAAAGTAAAAATTCCTACCTCCTCTACAAAGAAAAAACGAATAAAGCTGTATGTCAATAACATACAAGCTTTCTTATTTACTATGAGAAGCATATGAGAAAATTTAAGTCTTTTATAGTTAGAAACTTATGGAGCTTTGAATTGTAACCATTATCGCAGTTTAAAGCTCAGTTAATAAATTATTTATAACCAATTGTTTCCTATTTTTACATAACTATTATTATTATCTGTTAAAACCAATGGCAAGAACTTTTTCAAAATCAGAGTTAATCAGGCAAGATAAAGTCTGTAAATCTCTTGAACGCTTAATAAGCTATGATGCAAAAACGTTCAATGATTTTTTACATCTTTTTCTTGATGATATTGTTAAACAGACCGGTAGCAGGAAGGGATATGTTATTAGAGTATTCGAAAAAAATCAATCATTTGAACTCACTGAAATAATTGTTCATTCTGACAACCACCGATTTAGTAATGAGAACATTAAGGTTTACGAGCTAACCAAAGCTGGTCCATGGATACAGGCATTTAATAAGAAGAAACTATTTGTTCAGAATTGTGGATCAGTATTGTTCACTGTCAATGAAGATAACAGTATATCAGAAGTCGTTGAGAGGTTTTGTTCTTTTCCTGTTATATCTGGTAATTCTTTAAATGCCGTATTAATAATTGCTGATAAAGAAGCTGATTATGATGTTGATGACATTGAACCCCTGGAATTATTAGTTAGCCCGGTTAGAAGCATTGCGGGGTATTTAGGTAAGTTTGAAGAACTGACCATCGCCAAAGATAATGCTGAAAAAAACGAACAGCGTAAAATATCCTATCTGAATAATATTTCGCACGAAATTAAAACTCCTGTTAATGCTATTGCCGGATTCGCCCAGCTCATGAAGGAGGATCCTTCTTCAGGTAATAATCAGAAATTCCTTGACATAATTCTGGAAAGCTCCAATGAACTAGTTGCAATAATTAATAATGTTGCGGAGATATCAAACATCGAGTCGGGGTTGACCAGAATAAGGAAGGACGAGGTTCTTCTCTCCGATGTTTTTAACGAATTGGCAGAGCAGTTCAAAGATGAAGTATCCAGAAGAAACCTGATTCTTCAAACCGACATTGGAGTATCAGGAGACGAAATAAAAATACTTACGGACAGAATCAGGTTGCTCCAGATAATGTCAGCTCTTCTGTCCAATGCACTAAAATTTACCTTTACAGGAAAAATCATCTTCGGATATAACCTTCGAAATGATTTTCTTGAGTTTTTTGTTTCGGATACTGGAATCGGAATTCCAAAGGAAGAAATAGATAAAGTATTCGATCATTTCTTTCAAACTGGCGGATCAATTTTAAAGTCATTTAAAGGAACCGGATTGGGGCTTACAATGTCGAAAGCATTGGTTGAGAAAATGGGTGGAGAAATCTGGTGCGATTCTGTTGAAGGGAAAGGCTCCGTTTTTCATTTTACAGTACCATATGAACAGGCAGTAATATCACCTGTTTACGGGTTCCAATCTGTTAATGAAGGAAAAACGGATAATAGGAAAAAAATTATTCTTATAGCCGAAGATGATAATATCAATTTCATGCTGATCAAGAACTTCCTATCTTCACTGGATATCGTATTAATGAGAGCAGTAAATGGGAAAGAAGCTGTCGATATCTGTTCATCAAATAAAGTTGATCTGGTTTTAATGGATATAAAAATGCCAGTTATGGATGGATTCATTGCAGGTGCTATTATAAAGAAATCTAATCCCGACCAGATAATTATAGCACAGACAGCTTATACAAACGACAGGGAAACTGCTCTTGACAAAGGATTTAATGATTTTATTGCAAAGCCTTTCGGGAAAACCCAATTAATAAATCTTATTAACAGCTATCTGACCTTGACACATAAAAATTAAAGAGGTTGCTCTTGAGGCAACCTCTTTAATTATATTCAGTTCTTTCAGCTTTTTACGATTTGGTTAGTTCGCTTATTGAATAATCTTACTCCCAGAGTAATCTGGTGACTTCCGAATGTATTAAGGGCCACATTCGTGCTAAGATTATATGAGTAGTTTACAAGTATTCCTTCGGATACTTCGGCTCCAAATCCCATTCCCCAGATCCCCCCAGTTCTGAATAACAACATTCCCCATAATTTCTTTTTGTAGCTGACTTCCGAAGCTAACTCTAGCTGCGAAGGGTAATTCTGTCCTCCGCGAAAAAGGACAAATGGTTTAACAGACCAATTATCATTCATTTTGTAGGAATATGACGCATGCAAAAGGAAATTTTTCATTGGTTTGTAAGTAAAATCCGTGTTGCTGTATTTTGCTGTTCCGAACATTACATTTGAAAAGAGTATTCCTCCTTCAAAATCTTTATATCTGTATAAAGCGCTGATATCAGTTGCAAATTTTATTTTAGACTTCTCTGTACCGGTGATCAGTGCCGGATCCTGAACATAATTCTGATCATTATAATATTTGCCCAGATCTATGGAATTCTTATAGAAACCGGCAGAAAGCCCAAAGTTCACTGAGTGCTCTTCTGTGATATGTACTTCATAGGTATAAGTTCCAAGAAGCATAGTCTGTTTGAAAATGTCGGCCTTGTCATAAATGAACCTTCCTCCCAAACCTACATTAGAATTTAACCTGTCGTTATAGCTGATGTGACAAGTTACCGGACCACCTTCAATTCCAGCCCAATCAGACCGGTAGTCAAGGAATAATGTTCTGATACTTTTTAGTCCTGCATACGAAGGATTCATATTGAAGGAATTGACATTATAAGCCTCCATGAATGGGAACTGCTGGGCTAATAACCCGACCGGCATTGCCAGCATTATCGATATGTAGATTAACTTTTTCATTTATTTACTTTTATCTTTAAACGTAATTTCTTTTGTTTGTCTAAACAGAGGATAGTTACCTTACAATGTTTACTACTCCTTTGATCAGGCCTTTCTCCGATGATTTAATAATATAATAGTATGCAGCTTCAGGGAGTGGGGTCCCATTGTAAGTGCCATCCCAGTCATTTTTATAAGCTGAAGATTTGTAAAGCAACTTGCCGAACCTGTTATATATCTGTACTGAAATTGTTCCATATTGCTCAATGTCAGGAATATACCAGTAGTCATTCATCCCATCATTATTTGGAGTGAAGAGCGATCTGATATTATCGAATGTTGGTAGTGTTACAATAGATTGAGTAATATTAACTGCCGGATTCCAGTTATTGTTTCCTCCCTGAATGGCTGTTATCATAACAGTCCCTTCTTTTAAAACTGTCATATT
>DCFT01000147.1 GCA_002319885.1 Bacteroidales bacterium UBA1797 | reverse complement strand
CATTAGTAACGAAGTGAGGAATCTCCTTCTCCCAACCTGTGCACTTTCAGGTCATCTCTGAAATGCTTGCTCTGCAGAATTACTATAGAGATGTGTATAAAGGGTACCCACCTAAGTGGACGGCTAATTCTCAGTCATTCAATGAATTCATCAATGACACCGAATTAGGGGGTTTCTTATTTTGACTCATCGGTCATCGAAACATTCTTTTCAAAATCAAAAAATGTCTTACGCATCACATCCGACAGGAGGAGCTTATAATTTATATATGATTCGAGTCGGGATAAGTAGGCGTTATTTAATCTGTCTCTCTCCAGAGCCATTGCCTGACTTTCAATATCGCCATTTGCATATCGTTTACGTGAAATGTCAAAACTTTTTTCAGCAACTACTACGTTTTTTTCAAGGAATTGCAACCTTCTTAAACTGCTTTGTAATCGATTAACCGTCGTACGTATATCCCTTTCAATATCAATTTTCTCATAGTCCTGTTGAATTTTATTCACTTCAAGAGTTGATTGAGCACTGTGGACCTTTGCCCTGTTCTCGCCCCAATCGATAATCGGGATGCTGAGAGTAAGACCAACTCCAAAACTTCCACGACGGTTATTCAGGTTCTGCCACGTATTACTGAAGGATGTTTCAATAGGAATAGGCAGTTTGCTCTGATCAACACCTATAAAGTTGTAGTTTAAGAGTATATTTCCGCTAATTCTTCCATTAGCTTTTCTTCTTTTTATTTCCATCTGCGATAACTCAATCTGAATCTCATTTTCTTTTAATTCCAAACGATTTTCAAGTGCCAGCGCAACAGCCTTCTCAACATCAACATCCACCTGATTATAACCAAGATCGCTTTTTATGATTACACTGTCACGCAGATTTATGCCTAAATCTTCCTTGAACTGAGAACTCTGAGCATCATAATCCACTCCTGCTATATCGTAGTTATTAATAGCTTCGCTTAAATCGACTTCCATCTGCAACGCATCAACTTCCCTGATCAGTCCGGCCTTATATTTGCTTTGTGCAATATCATAGGCTTCCTGCTGATTGCCGAGACTTATCCTTGCAATATTAAGACGTTCATGAAAGGAAAGAAGCGTAAAAAAACTCTGGCTTACCTGGTAAATCAGGTCCAGTTCAGCTCTTTTCAATTGTTTCAGAGACAGATCATACGCAAGTTTTGCCTGTTTAAACCCCAATCGCAGCTGATTATATCCAAAGAAAGCTGCTATAGGCTGCTGGAAACCTATACTCGAAGAAATCTGTGCACTGCGATCTTTTGCATAGTAATCAACAAAACTCTGAGCGCCTGACCTGATATATAATGAACCATCAGTAGGTAGCGGCTGGCTGATTGTCAGGTATCCATTCATGGTATTCTGACGTATCGGGTAATAAGTGACGCCTGCCGTATCCACAAACTGACTTATTGTTTCAGTGTATTGGGGAAGAATCATGTCCATTGTCACATGAGTTTTGAAACTGCTTGTTGCAGCCTTCAGATCGAAGGATGCTTTTTTCAGACTTTGCTGCAACATGAGCATGGTTTTGCTTTTTTCTTTCGCTAAATCAATACTCGATTGCAGGTCAAGATTATAGACCTGCTGTGCAAAAATATTATGCGAAATGAAAACAGATAATAAAAAAACTGAAATTGAATTTAGTAAAAGGCGCATCTGAATATTTTTTAAGTGTTGCTGGTTGTTTATCGTTAATCGTTTTTACTCTGTGATCTCGTATGTTTCCCTGCCTACCGGCAGTCAGGTCTGTGTAACTCTGTGTTAGTTCTTCCTACTTCCTAATTCCTACTACTCATGCCGGATAGACTCTATTGGTTTAAGGTTAGCGGCATTCTTGGCTGGCAGGTATCCGAATGTAATTCCAACGATAACTGAAAAACCAAAAGCAATGATTATTGAATACAAAGTGAGGCTTGTATGAACATCTGTAACAAGCGATATTCCAAGAGATAATGTAATTCCTAGAATCACTCCAATGATTCCGCCTGAGATGCTAAGAGCAACCGCTTCCGTAATGAACTGGCTCATAATATCTGATTTTTTCCCTCCAATTGCGCGGCGAATGCCTATTTCGTTCGTTCGTTCGAGTACGGAAGCCAGCATTATATTCATAATGCCAATACCTCCAACAACAAGGGAGATTGCAGCAATAGAAGCCAATAATAGATTGTAAATTCTTCTCTCTTTTTCTTCCTGTTTTAATAACTCATATGGAACAATTACGCTGAAATCGTCGTTACTATAATGGCGTCGTAGTAATATACTTCTTATTACTTCAGCAGATTGCACGAGACGGTCTGAATTATTAAGCTTGATAGTAAGCTGCTTTACCTCACTTGAAAACTGATTATCCCTGGGTATTCTCCGTGTGAAAGTTGAGAGAGGAATATACACATCGTTGTTCAGGTCACGTGCTGCCAGTTCACCAACAGTTTCCGTAAAGAGTGCTTTATTCTGCATTACACCTATAACTTCAAACCATTGATCACCTAATTTTACACTTTGCGAAACCGGATTATCATATCCAAAAAGCGACCGGGCGACTGCAGATCCCAGGATACAGACTTTAAGCTGGCGCTGACATTGGTCATCAGTTAAAAACTGACCATTATCAGTTTGATAATTAAGTATTTTCAAAATAGCCGGAGTTATTCCAATGACAGTTGCTTTAGATGATTTATCAGCATATTTTGCTTCCATTTTTACTTCAGACTGGGGAGCCACATCTGAAACGCCGGGAACTATCTCACGAATTGCCTCTGCGTCCTTAATGGACAGGCCCTGTGAAAATTTCAACCGGACTGCTTCAAGCTCAGTATCAGTCAAATCCTTGTCTCGCACTATAATATTGTTTATGCCCAGATCCTTATATTTCGAGATAGCTTGTTTTTTTGCTCCCTCTCCGATTGATACCATTGCTATTACTGATGCTGTTCCAAAAATAATTCCAAGCATAGTAAGGAAGGATCTGAATTTATGATCAATCAGGCCTAATTTGGCAATATTCAAATTTTCTGCATAATGCATAACTAAAGATTTTTTGAATTTATAACATCACTAAAAGGCACCAGTTTCTGGCCTGGTTTCACTTCCCCGGTAATAACCGTATGATCAATATTTACAGCACCTGGCTGAACTTCTACCTTTCGCACTGATCTGCCTTTCTTAAGAAAAATATATGAATGACCTCCTTCTTTTAAAAGGCAATTGTTTGGTACAAACATATCTTTTTCTGATTCATACAGTATATACTCACAATTTACTGTCATCCCTGGTTTAAGCCGTAGATCGGATTCATCAATTACAACGATTATATTGAAGACTTTTTCTTTGTCACGAGCAACGCACACTTTGCTGATTTCGGATATGCTTCCGTTAAAAGGGACAGAAGGAAGGGCATCGAGTCTTACAATAACTTTCATTCCGTTATTAACTCTTTTTACATCAGACTCATTTATGTAGGTTTTTACTTTCATTTTGGTGACATCCGGAATACTTGCAAGTATCTGTCCCTGATATGGAGTATCACCAACTTTCCACATCTGCGGGTTATCGGACCATTCGTTAACTGCAACCTGAAATATGCCATCAAGCGGAGACTTTAACAGAAACAGCTTCAGAGCTTCTTTTGCGTTATTCAGCTCATTTTGGCGTTGTATAACTTTGATTTTCTGAATATGCTGGTCATAACCATCAAGCTTGGGTTTGAGGTCCAGATTACGTTTTACCTTATTAAGTTTTATGGTCTCCTGCTGAAACTCAAGCTCTTTGATTCTTTTTTTTAAATCAGAATCAAATTTGCTTCTATCTACTTCAAGCTTTTTAAGATCATATGCAGCCTGTTCGGTTTTGAGCTGAGCTGTAAGTTCCTGTATATTATTTTCACTCTGCACAACTTGTTTTTTAGCATCTGCAAGCTCATTTTCCAGCATATCCTCCCGTTCTATTATGAACTTATAAACGGAAGTAGGATCAAGTTTGATAATAGAGTCGCCTTTATGAACGATTTTACCATGGTCAGTTAACCCGATTATTTTAAACTGGTAGCCATATTGCCAGTCAATACTAGGCATAGATATAAAAGATGCCTTTACAGCTTCAAGTTCACCAGTTTGTTTAATTGACTGCCTGAATTTCCCTGACATAACTGTAAAAACCTCATTTGTGCTTCTATTGCACGAATATGACAGGGAAATCAATAACATTAACACAATGGTATGTGATTTTCTACTATTCTTCAATCTGTTTTTACTTATCATTTGAATGAGCATCATGAAATTATTTTCATTTGACAATGAAGGAAAATTTAGATGAAAAGATGGGCTATTTGATTTTAGCCTGGGCTTTGGTTTCTTCTTTGTTAAGATATGGATCGGACAGGGCAAGTTCTTCATTTTCCTTTAACCCATCTAAAATTATGGCAAAATCAGAATTAACCGGACCAATTCTGACAGGTTTTCTCTTAAAGCCTGAATTTGTTCTTGCATAAACATAATCATTCATCTGATCCTTGAAAATTGCATCCACAGGGATATAAAGTACTGAGGGAATTTCCCGTATTATTATTTTGCAGCTTACTGTTAATCCGGGCAACAGGCTTTTTGATTTTCCATCTATAGCAATCTGCACCGGAAATATTTTAATTTTTGATTTTGAGTCCTTATTTTGTGCGAGGTTGGCTACAGCCGTAACTTTGCCATTAAATGTTGAATCGGAAAATGCGTCAGGTTTTATCTCAGCTTTAAGACCAGGAGCAATTTTTGCTATATCCACCTCATTGATTTTCACCTCGGCCATCATAGCATCCATATCAGGGAGCTCTATTAATGAAGTTCCCGACCACGGTTGATCTCCCACCTGCCATTTCTGGTTTGTCATCCAGTTATCTTTAAGTATGGCTATTCCACTTGTTGGGCTTATCACAAAAAGACTGTTTACAGACCGTGTGGCATCATCAAGAGTGGCGTTTAATTGCTTAATATTCAATGTTTTCTGATATATTTCCTCTTTCTGAATCTTTTTCTTGTTCTCAATCTGTTCTTTTGCATGGGCCAGAGCAATATTTGCTGTTTCAAGTTTAAGGTTGATCTCTTTCTTTGATACCTCCGAGTCATAGATAGCTTGCTCTAAATTGATTTTCGAAATCTCCTGTGATATACGGGAAATTTCCAGATCTGATTCAAGGTCTTCTATTTCTGATTGTTGAGTAGCCTTTAATTTTTCAAGTTCGGCGTTTGCTATTTCAAGTTGCTGCTGCGCATTAATTATAGCTTTTTTTATTTCTGAAGGATCAAATTCCATGACAGTGTCGCCCTTTGCAACTTCTTTGCCATCTGCAGTTATTTTGGTTATTTTAAGACCTCCATACCTGTATGAAATATTTGGTGCATTTATGTTGGTAGAGTTAACGGCTTTCACATTTCCAATCTCTGTCAATTCTTCAGTGAACGTTCCTTTTTTAACATGGGTTGTCTGGACCTCCTGACCTGATTTTTTCCCTTTACAGGAAATAAGTCCGATACATAAAAGAAGAAAAATTACTTTGTTCATAACTATACTGTTTTGCAGAGATTTCTGACTAATTTTCCAAGAAGACAATTTTGTTTAATGAATCTTTTCTTAAAGTATCACTCTTAACTGAGGAGGATTTAATCTTTGCATAATTTTCCGTATTCGCCTTATGAGATATTAAATAGTATGGAGGTTCCATAAGGGCTATTATCTCATCCCCTTTCAGACCTTTTGACACAATACTCTCGGAACTGTTTGTTAAGCTAGTTTCTATTTGAACCGGTATAAATTTATGGTCTTTAGCAACATATACGATCTTCATGCTGTCTTTCGTGAAAATTGCAGCTGACGGAACGACAAGTGTATCTTTCACCTCATTTATGATAATTCTGCAATATGCACCCAAACCAGGCTTCATTTTGGAATCACAACTATCTACACTTATAATAACCTCATATGATTTTATTTGAGATTTTTCATCTCTGTTCTTTGTTGCAAGTGATTTTCTGATCACTTTTCCAGTCGTTTCAAGGTTTGAAACTGACTCGATTTTAATTTCAACCCTCTGGTCGTTATTAATTCTTTTATAATCAGCCTCAGGCACTTCTACAGATACCTGCATTTTGGATATATCAGGGATCTGCAATAGAGGCATAGTGTAATATACCTTGCTTCCTTCTTCAATTTTCCCGCCAATAGTGGAACCTCCATTAATCTGAAATGAAGGCATTTCAGCATGTATAACAAATCCATCGGATGGGGCAATTATATAAAGAGAATTTATCTGACTCTGAAACATCTGGATTTGATTTTTCTGCATCGCAATACGTGATCCGATCTGTGAGATCTCTGAACTGGTAATTTTCTTCTGGGCGGCAAGTTTTTTTTCCAGTTTCATTTTTTCAATTTTCACTTTCTCCATTTCCAGAATGAGAAGTTTTTGTTTGATTTCAGGAGCAAATTTCAGCTGTATTGAATCCAGCATGCTGATTTCCATTTGAGCCTTGTTAGTTTCAACCTGTGCTTCCAGCATAGAGAGTTGCATAGCCTGATTTGCTTCGAGCGAATCCTTTGATGCTTCAATCTTCTCCAGATCTGTATTATACTGCTCAAATGTATTCTTTAGTTCAGGTGCATCGAGAATACATACCGTATCTCCTTTTTTTACAAAAGCACCTTCTTTTGCCAGATGGGACACTTGCAATCCTGACCAAACCCGGGGAGTAACAACAACACTACTGTTGACGGCTTCCACAGTTCCTACTGATTCGATTGTTTCGATGTAAACGGAGTGCTTTAGATTATAAGTTAATACAGGAGATGCTTTTCTGTGGCAGGCAGGAAGAATTAGAAGACAGGCAATGGTAATTAAATTTAAATACTTCATTGAATGATAATTAATTCAACGAGTTCTGAAAATTAGTCAGACAAAATGATCAACGAACAGACTTTCTTTGTTAAAGATAAAAGAAATCTGAATAAACACAACTATATTCGAAAGATTTAACAGAAGTTTAACAAATTCAAGCTGTTGTGACATCTGAGCAGAATCCAAAAAAAAACCAGACTGTAAATTACAATCTGGTTAATTTTTTTGGTGCCCAGAACAAGACTCGAACTTGCACACCGTAACCGGCACCAGCCCCTCAAGCTGGCGTGTCTACCAATTTCACCA
>DCFT01000193.1 GCA_002319885.1 Bacteroidales bacterium UBA1797 | reverse complement strand
GTTGAACTAAACCGACACATGTCGGTAGAATCGAAGAAAATTTGTAGTTTGTATTATTAATTACTTAATAATCATACTACAATGAAAAAAAATCATTAGAAGATCGGTTTCTGCAGGAGATGCAGATTAGGAACTACAGCCAGAGGAGCATTAGTAGTTATCAAAAGATGCTTTGTGCCCTCGAGAGTTTTTTTAATATCTCTGTCGATGAGTTAACCATGGAACAGATTAAGGAATTTCTTCGATACTCCATAGAGAAAAGGGCTGTTTCAGTTTCATACATTAACCAGACTATAAGCGCATTAAAGATACTTCATCAGGATGTACTCGGTAAAAATTGGGAGTCTATCCGGATAAAGCGCCCCAGAATGGATAAAGCGCTTCCTATTGTATTATCAAAAGAAGAAGTAAGGTCAATAATAGAAACTACCAGGAACCTAAAGCACCGGGCGATATTAGCTGTAATATACTCTTCAGGTTTACGTCTGGCTGAGCTGATAAATCTAAAACCAGCCGACATTGATTCAGATCGCAGGCAGGTACGTGTTTTTGGAAAGGGGAATAAATACAGGTATACACTTCTTTCATCAAATACACTTGAGATGTTGCGTTTATACTGGCGCGCATACAAACCTTCAGTGTATCTTTTTGAAGGACAGAAGAAAGGTCAGCCAATAGGCAGGTCCACTATACAGAAGATATTCAGGGACAGTATTAAGAGGGCAGGTATAAAGAAACAGGCAACTATACATAGTCTGAGGCACTCGTTTGCCACTCATCTTCTTGAAAACGGCACAAATCTGAAAGTCATTCAGACCCTTTTAGGCCACTCCTCATTGCGAACTACTTCAATATATCTGCATGTTACATGTTTTGACCCCATGTTGGTTAAAAGTCCTTTTGATGAATTAACCTTTTAATGTCATGGAGAACAAAAGGCAGAAGATCGAAGTTGCTGATATTTTCAGGCAGTTCGAATCAGATTATTATCGGCAGCATGCTCTTACCGGTGAAAAGAAAAAGGCATTTAATGCAATAATAAATTGCAGAACAGAGCGTCTGGGTGGGCATACATTAAAGTGTGATACCTGTGGATATATAGAGCATTCATTTAACTCATGCCGGAACAGGAATTGTCCCAAATGTCAATATCTGAAACAGGTTGTATGGGTTGACAAGCTTAAAGCAAGGTTATTGCCGGTAAAGTATTTTCATTTAGTTTTTACCGTGCCGGCCACGCTTCACAAATTGTTTTATGCCAACCAGGGTATCTGTTATGATTTGCTCATGCGATCAGCCTCACAGGCAATAATCAAAGCTGGTGAAAACCCTGCCTTTCTTGGAGCCAGAACAGGTTGTGTTGCGGTTTTACACACATGGGGACAGGCTCTCACTTATCATCCTCATGTACACATGCTGGTGCCTGCAGGTGGATTTGACTGTGAGATGGTTGAGTGGATTAAATCAGGAAAGAACTTCTTTGCCCCGGTGAAAGTCCTTTCAGCTCTTTTCAGAGGAATATTTGCCGAAAACATATATAAACATGCGATAGACTTAATATCACCGGCAGAGGAAGAAAAAGTGGACGTTAATTATCTGAGGGCAATTATATATAATACCAGGTGGAATGTGTTTGCAAAGCCTGCTTTAAATAATGCATCTAATGTAATAGAGTATCTTGGCCGTTACACTCACAGGATAGCGATATCTAATGCCAGGATAGTTGAAATATGCGATGATAAAGTGTTATTCAGGTGGAAAGACTATCGCCACCAGGGAAAGACAAAGATCATGAAGGTTACCGGTGTCGATTTTATTAACCGATTCATGATGCATGTTTTACCATGTGGGTTTTACAAGATCCGCTACTATGGGATTTTTGCAAACAAGATAAGCAGCAACCTGTTTGACCGGTTTATCACATTTAGCACCTGTGAAACAGAACTTCCTTCTCTTGAAGGAAAATCCTGGCAGGAGATACTCCTTGAGAACTTCGGTTATGATCCGTCTTTTTGCAAGAAATGTAAAACAGGGAGAATGATCTGGCAAATCGATATCTCTACACAGCCAAGAGCTGCCTGAAAACCAGAGTAACAAATGTTCTTTGATGCTTTAATACTATTTACAAAACAAAAAGGGCAACTCTCTAATGGAAAAATTATATCCGGTTGTCAAATGTTTAATGAGTAAAACATGGCAAGAACAAGTTGAAGATGATCTTCCCATGTTTAAAAATCACTCAGCCATCTGCAAAATGAAAAAATTTACTATTAGAATGCCCATACCGCATCAGGGCTTAGTCCAACACAATTTTATACACAATCTTATTTAACTCCTCCATTGAAAGGCTAAATCTTAATTTTCTTACCTTTATGGGAATGACTGTAATAAGACTGTGTATAAAACCCTATTAAGTTAGCAGCAAGGCTAAGGCACTCGTAATAATATGAAATTCTTAACATTAGTTTTAACCATATTGACAAGTTGCATTTCCAATTGTCAAAACACGAATCAGTTGTATGGTAATTGGATAATAACACAATATGACACTATAAACAACTCAGAATTAAATAATGAAACCATTGGATTTGTTTATTCTCAAATAATGACTACTAAAGACGTAGACTATATTTCGATTGAAAAAAATGGTACTCTAATATTAGTTTCAACTAATAGCAAATCACCTAATCATGCATTCTATTTCAAAATAAATAAACATTCAAAATCAATGATATTTCATGTTGTATCATATAACCCCGTTGAACCAGAAAGATTTTCAATCAATTTTATCGATAAGGATAATGTTGAGTTAACAAATCAGTACGGTAATACAATAAAAATAATAAGAGTAAAGCCCAGCTGCTAACAGGACGGTATATTTTATT
>DCFT01000154.1:2189-38351 GCA_002319885.1 Bacteroidales bacterium UBA1797 | reverse complement strand
ACGTTTTTTCCTATTCAGCCGATCTGCCCTATCGTATAGATTTTTTTGGAGAAGAAGTCGAAACAATCAGATCATTTAACACCGATGATCAGCTCTCTGTAAGCATTCACAAACAGATTTCCATTATACCAAATATTCAGGATATTTCAATTGAAGAAATAAATGATTCATTCACTGACTTTTTACCACCATCTTCATTAATATGGATAGAGGATGCGGAGTATGTTAAGGAAAAAATCAACAATATTTATAATCAGACGACACAGAGAGAAGCAGCCGGACAAATATCCGATAAGAAAGAGCTTGTGATGACAGGGAACCGGTTCCTGGAGAATTGCCAACAATTCAGAATGCTTGAGATAGGAAGACATGGTCTGTTTGAGCCTGATACCCGATTTGAATTTCATACTGAACCACAACCTGTTTTTAATAAGAATTTTGAGCTGCTTACAGATAAGATCCTGTCAAATAATATTGATGGCTATCAGACTTATATTATCTCAGAGAGCGAGTCGCAGATCGAGAGGTTGAAGGATATTTTTTCAGAAATAAATCCTGCGGCTCATTTTAATTCATTATTGCTTAATCTGCATGGCGGTTTCACTGATAATGACCTTAAGATATCGGTATATACGGATCACCAGATATTTGACAGGTATCATAAGTTCAGAATCAGAGGTTATTTTACCAGGAAAGAGAGTATATCGGTAAAGGAGCTGACTGGTCTTAATCCCGGAGATTACGTCGTTCACATTGATCACGGCATTGGCAAATTCGGAGGACTTGAAAAGATCGAAGTTAATGGTAAGATTCAGGAAGCGATAAAACTGGTTTACAGGGATAATGATATTCTCTATGTCGGAATTCATTCTCTTTACCGGATCTCAAAATATAAAGGGAAAGATAACACCGAGCCAAAAATTTATAAACTTGGATCGGGTGCATGGCAAAAACTGAAACAGACTACAAAATCACGGGTCAAAGATATTGCTAAAGACCTCATACTTCTTTATGCAAAAAGGATGGCTTCTCCGGGATACTCCTTTTCACCCGATTCATATCTTCAGCGCGAGCTGGAAGCTTCATTTATTTACGAAGATACACCCGATCAATTAATTGCATCCAATGCGGTTAAAGAGGATATGGAGGCTCCTCACCCAATGGACAGGCTTGTTTGTGGCGATGTAGGATTCGGCAAAACGGAAATAGCAATCAGAGCAGCTTTCAAATCAACTGCAGATAGTAAACAAACCGCTGTACTTGTGCCAACAACTATTCTTGCTTTGCAGCATTATAAGACTTTTTCGGCACGGCTCAAAGGATATCCATGCAATGTTGAATATATCAGCCGTCATAAAAAGGCAGCCGATCAGAAAAGAATCCTGGCACAGTTATCCGAAGGGAAAATAGATATTATTATTGGGACACATAAACTTGTTGGTAATGATGTTAAATTTAAAGATCTTGGCCTGCTCGTAATAGATGAAGAACAGAGATTCGGGGTCTCAGTAAAAGAGAAGCTTAAAAAAATCAAAGCCAATGTTGATACACTGACACTTACTGCAACTCCTATTCCCCGTACATTACAGTTTTCATTAATGGGTGCCCGCGACCTCTCCATTATAAATACGGCTCCGCCCAACAGGATGCCCATAGTTACCGAATTGTATGGCTTTAATGAAGAGATAATAAAAGAAGGGATAGAATATGAGGTTTCAAGAAACGGGCAGGTATTTTTTATTCATAACAGGGTTGAAAATATCAGGCTGATACAGGCACAGATAAGCCGGATTTGTCCAAATGTCAAAACTGCCATTGTGCATGGACAGATGGATGGTACTCATGTTGAAAATGTGATGTACGATTTCATTCAGGGTGATTATGATGTATTATTAGCTACAACAATAATCGAATCGGGTCTCGATATACCAAATGCAAATACGATATTCATTAACGATGCCCATCATTTTGGACTATCGGAACTGCATCAATTAAGGGGACGGGTAGGGCGTTCGAATAAAAAAGCATTTTGTTACCTTCTGGCCCCTCCTCTTAGCACACTGACACATGAGGCGAGGAGAAGACTCAAAGCCATTGAGGAATTTTCAGAACTTGGCAGTGGATTTAATATTGCTATGCAGGACCTTGATATCAGAGGATCAGGAAACCTGCTTGGAGGAGAACAGAGCGGGTTCATTGCCGATGTTGGATTTGAAACCTATCAGCGTATCCTGAATGAAGCTCTGACTGAATTAAGAGATGGTGAATTCAGGGAAACTCCTTTATCTGAAGAAAATGCTGAAGCTTACAAAAAACCAGTACAACAGAAAACATACGTTTCTGATTTTCAAATCGATACTGATCTGGAGATTATGTTTCCCGATGAATATGTTTCTAACATTTCTGAAAGAATAAGGTTATACAAAGAACTGAATGAGATTGATACTGAAGAAAAATTAAGTTCGTTTGAGAAGAGGCTTATTGACAGATTTGGAAATTTACCTCAGCCCGCACAGGCACTTCTTGATATTGTCAGAATTAAATGGATTGCAGTAAAAATCGGTATTGAAAAAATCCTGTTAAAGAACGACATGCTTATTGCCAACTTTGTTTCTGACCCGAATTCACAGTTTTACAGAAGTGCGCTTTTTGTTTCTGTCATGAATTTCGTAAACAAAAAGCAAAAGCAGATGAACGTGAAACAAAAAGCTTCGAAACTGAGCCTCACAATCAATGAAGTGAGGTCTGTTAAAACAGCTATAAAGGTACTGAATGAGATTCTGGAATCTCACATAGCAGACAGCCCTGAAACATTGCGCTCCTCATCCCCGACTTCTCTTCGTCCTGGGCAGGCACTGAAACAGGGTTAATTCTCCCGTACAGAATTTTTCTTAAAAACAGAGAATTACCTCCTTCTCAGGGGTCTGGAGGGCAAATAATTCCTACTTTTGTATTATGAATCTAGTTGTTGACATAGGTAATACCAGTACAAAACTTGCTCTTTTCGAAGGAAATGAAAAAATATCCCAATCACGGATAAGTGGGTTGAGTTGTGAAGAACTCGAACAGAAACTGCAGGGGCTGAAAGTGGAAAAAGCCATTGTATCATCTGTAAAAGAAATACCACTAATAATTTCTGAACTTTTTTTCCCGAATATCCCTTTTGTTCACATCCTTTCAAATAGGTCCAAACTTCCATTCAAAATTGAATATGATACACCTGAGACTCTGGGCCCTGACCGGATGGCTGCGGCAGCCGGCGCATTTAATTTATTCCCCGATAAAGATATTCTTATTGTTGATGCCGGTACTGCCCTGACCTTCGATTTTCTTTCTGCTAATTGTTATAAAGGGGGCAATATTTCACCGGGCCTGACTATGAGGTTCAAAGCATTAAACATGTATACTGAAAAATTACCTCTTGTTTCCCAAACGGAGAGTTTCACATTCCCTGGACGAAATACTACCGATGCGATAGCTGCAGGAGTTGTTACGGGGGTTAGCTACGAAATAAATGAGTATATTCGCGGCTTTAAGGATAAAAATACTGATCCCAAAATTATACTTACTGGTGGCGATGGTGAATTTCTTAAAGATAAAATTAACTACAATGTTATGTATATGGCTGATATTGTAATTGATGGTTTAAATTTTATTCTGGGATATAATGCAACATAAGGAAATACAAATAACAGCAGAGATGATTGCTGCCAATGGTATACAAATTCCGCTGTTTTGAATAATAATAATAATATTCCTATCTATATTAATTAAATATGATAGCTAAAAAATTTACCTGTCCCCTCAGGAATAACAGATCATTAAAGTTCAGGATCTATCTGGTTTTTATATCACTCCTTGTGCTAAGCGCTATAATTCAATCTTGTGAAAACAAAATTCCTGTCATTCAAAAGACTGATATTATGACACTACCTACGCTTACCGGTAAAGACATCAAAACAGTTCTTACTGATTCGGGGCGGGTACAACTCATACTGACAGCGCCCATTATAGAGCAATACAGCAAAGAAACTCCACCATACACTGAATTCAGGTCCGGAATAAAGGTAGTTCTTTTCAGCAACAAGACCGATTCTGTACAGGTAACTTCAAAATATGCAAAATGCACAGATAATAATCTTTGGGAACTCAGAGACAGCGTTGTAGTAATAAACGAATTAAACGAAAAGCTTGAGACTGAACTTTTATTCTGGGATCAGGAGAAAGACCGGATTTATACTGACCGTTTTGTGAAAATGACGAGTGAAGATGAGATTATACAGGGAATCGGCTTTGAATCGGATTCTCATCTTACTAAAAGAAAAATCTTTAAAGAGACCGCAATAATATATCTCCCAAATGAGAAATAGTTCACTTATTGCAATGGAAATTATCTGGATTGCCGTTGGTGTTATTTGTATTGCTGCAGGAATCAGGTATGCAATATCAAGTGGCTACAACAAAATCCCTATCTTTGCAATTATGGCTCTGACCTGTTTTGTCTTTGCCTGGATAAGACACAGCCAGAGGAAAAAGAGCTAATTTTGATATATGAATGTAGTCTTTATTATAATTCTTGCAATAATCCTGTCTGCTTACTTTTCGGGTATGGAAATTGCTTTTGTGGCATCGAACAGGCTCCGGATTGAACTTGACAGGAAACAGAGGGTATTCGGATCGAGAATAATTAAGCTATTTACAGATAACCCCGGTCAGTATATTGCCACAATGCTAATAGGCAATAATTTCTCACTGGTTATTTACGGCTTGGTATTTTCCAAAATTCTTGGAACATTTCTTACGCCTATACTCGATTCCGATCTACTTATCCTTATAATAAATACAATACTATCCACAGCACTCATCCTGCTGGTTGCAGAATTCCTTCCAAAAACAATCTTTATCATTTCTCCTAATTTTTTTCTTAAGTTTTTAAGTATCCCTACTCTGATTTTCTTTTTCCTTTTTTACCCTATCAGCAAATTTACACTGGCTTTGGCTAACCTCTTCATCAGGATCTTTTTCAAAATCAAACCCGGAGAAAAACAGCAGGAGAATCTTGTTTTCAGTAAAGTTGATCTGGATCATTTTGTTAATCTGAGCAATCAGATTAAGGAAGAATCGGAACCAGAGCATCGCGACATAAGAATCTTTCAGAATGCGCTTGATTTTTCAAACGTGAAACTCAGAGAGTGTATGGTTCCCAGGACTGAAATTGAAGCTGTTGAAATAGGGAGTACCATGGAAAAACTTAAAGAGAAATTCGTCGAAACGAGGCTTTCCAGGATTCTTATCTATCAGGATACAATTGACAATATTATAGGATATTTCGAACTAAAAGACATTTTCAAAAACCCGAAGGACATAAAATCGATGATAAGGAAACTTGCAATTGTTCCGGAAACTATGCCTGCCAATAAGCTCCTGAAGCTATTTGTGGGAGAAAAGAAGAATATTGCATTGGTTGTCGACGAGTTCGGTGGAACATCAGGAATGGTGACAATTGAAGATGTGCTTGAAGAAATTGTTGGAGACATAGAAGATGAACACGATACAACCGATCTCATCGAAAAGGTTATCGGACCAAATGAATATATACTATCGGGACGTTTTGAGATTGATTATCTGAACGAAAAATATCATCTGAATCTCCCTGAAGAAGATGATTATGAAACGCTTGCCGGAATGATACTTTTTTATCATGGAAGTATCCCCGGAAATAACGATTTAATAAGGATTAAAAACCTCGTTTTCAAAGTATTGAAGGCCACAGCAACAAGGCTTGAGCTGGTAGATCTGAAGATTGGTTGAAAATGCCTTATAAATAAGATAATTAAAAAGAGGCGCCCTCATTTCAGGAAACGCCTCTTTTTTTTGTTAGTATTATTCAGATCAATATTTATCCCAGAATAATTTTGTAGTTGCTTCGTCACCTCCTATTGCAGTAGAAGCTGCAGTATAATTATCCTTATTCATTTTATTTTCATTAAAAGGATAAGGCATTCTTACAGGAATATCTGCATAAGTCATCCCTGAGGGAGGATTTAAGACCGGATAATCAAGTCTTCTCCATTCTGCCCAAGCTTCAACGCCTCTGTCAAATAAACCAAGCCATTTCTGCGTGCCGATCTTCTGCTTGTAGTCGCCGGGGGCTGTTGAATAAGCAACTGACTCCTGATTAAGGTAGGCTTCAGCATCTGCGTCGGACACACCCCAGTATTTCATACTTGCAAGGATTGCGTTGTCATAATGGGTTTTAGGATCAGTAACGCCACCAAGAGATCTTTCAGCTGCTTCAGCGAGAAGAAATTCAACTTCTATATAGTCGCACAGGACTGTGGCATATTTTGGGTCCATCGTGATTTCGCCGAAGTGTGAAAAACTTTTGTAATTACTTGAACCGGCTTTTCCATAAGGAAGCCCTGTATAGGTACCTGATGAAGGATATTCAGTAAACCATGTTGCCCGGCGCGGGTCATTAAGTGAATTCACCTCATCTATAAGCGTATTGGTAGGGCAGTAATCAAATCTGGCTTGAACAACAAACCAGTCATAATATGGTCCTACATATGGAACCTGGCCAAGAGGAACGAATATTGCACTTTCTGACTCATCAGTAAATACGCCATCAGCCAGAGCATGAGCTACCAGTGAACTTGAATTAGCTTCCGGCACATCAGAAAGCCTTAATGCCATTCTTAATTCAAGTGAGGCTGCGAACTCTTTCCATCGGGAAACATCCCCGCCATAAATAATATCAGCATCGCCAAATGCTCCGGAGGAAGCTTTCAAGTCGGCAATGGCTGCCTGAAGGCGGGTAATCAGATCCTGGTAAACAGTAAAAGCATCATCATATTTTGGACGGCTGTTATCGGCACCCAAAAGTGATTCTGAATAGGGAATATTACCAAACTGATCAACAAGTAC
Source organism: Bacteroidales bacterium UBA1797 (assembly GCA_002319885.1). Classification (GTDB taxonomy): domain Bacteria; phylum Bacteroidota; class Bacteroidia; order Bacteroidales; family VadinHA17; genus LD21. Next base: position 31,424 of record DCFT01000154.1, on the reverse strand, counting down.
ATGGTAAGCGTAGATCTCCAGAATATTTGCTATTGCCATTTCATTTTTAACCAGAACTTCATCTGGAGATTCAATTTTGGATTTCACATCTTTCAGGTTAAGCAAAACATCTTCATAGATATGTCTTGAAAATGCATCAGGAATCTGCCTGTCTGAAAAGTTGTAGCGGCTCTCCGTCGTGTAGGTAACCTCAGACTGATACTGAACCAGTAATCTTGATATATTGAGGTTTGGATCCATTGATGTTAACTGATCAACAAGACCTTGCTCAGCCCTTGTGAATAATACATCGGCTGAAACTACCGATGCATTCTTATGATCAATATTGTCCGGCAGTTCGCAAGATGTCACAAAAACAGCCAGGATAAAAACCAGGCAATATATAGTTTTGTTTTTCATGATCTTTCTGTTTAATATGTTTAAAATCCAATTGATAAATTAAAGCCAAGAGTCCGGGTTGATGGATAAGCCCCATCTGATATACCCTGAACATTACCGGCGCTGGTACTGAGTTCCGGATCAAAGTTTGGCATATTCTTATAGATCAACCAAAGATTCCTTCCGACAATGGATATTGTAACCTTTGATAAAGGAGTCTTTGAAAGAAGTTTTGGAGGGAGACTGTATCCAAAGGAGATTTCGCGAAGTTTAACATAAGAAGCATCATATACGTGATACCTGGTTGGAAGCAGATCGTAATTATAACCGCTGTAATAGTCTGAGCACTCAATATAAGTTTTATTTTTACTGCCATCTTCATACACTGCATCATCATATATCATACCGCCACTATCAGGTCCATCAGTAACAGGATCACGTTTAGGATTTCCTTTTGCATTCAAACCGGCAGTTTCAGCATAAAGACCGGTAGCAAGGCCATACTTGTTATCGACAGAATATATGTGACCACCCTTTGATATATCAATAAGAAATGATAAAGAAAATCCCTTGTACCTAAAAACTGATGTAATCCCTGAATTCCAGTCTGGCAATGTATTACCTAAAAGTGCATCAGATTTGTCCCCAAACAAGTAATAACCATCACTGCCAACAGTCCTTTTACCATTTGTATAGACAAAATCATATCCGCGGAACTGGCCGTAGGACATACCTTTTACAATGTTCGTGCTGATATCCCATGCTGAATTCAGAAGAATATTGTCAACTCCTTCATAAAGGCTGAGCACCTTATTATTGTTCTTGAACCAGTTTACCTGCAAATCCCATGTAAAGTCGGTTGATTTAACAACTGTTGCATTCACTGCGAGCTCAATACCTCTGTTTTCAATTTCACCCGAGTTTACATATCTTCTGGTGTAACCTGATGAAGGTGAAATATTTACAGGCATGATCTGGTCAATTGAGTTTGTCTTGTACACCGAAAGGTCAAATCCGAATCTGTCATCCAGGAATTTAGCTTCAATACCACCTTCCAGACTTTTTGTCCTTTCAGGTTTCAGATTGGCATTCATTAATGTTGTATTGTTCGTAAACATCCCCCGTGTACCCCAGTTGGCATTCTGAACATATGTTGAATTCAGACTATAAACAGGGGCATCATTACCAACCTCAGCATAATTGAGTCTCAACTTCAGTAATGATATTGATTTTAAATTTTTCAGTCCCGCGAGTTCTGAAAAAAGGAAGCTTCCGGATATTGACGGGTAAAAATAACTATTGGTTTTTGTCGGAAGTGTTGAAGAAACATCATTACGGCCTGTGATATCAACAAAAAGCATGTTCCTATATCCCAGGGAAACGCTGCCATAAGCACTGTTAACACCTGACAAACGTTCTGTTTCTGAAGTCTGTATGGGAGATTGAGAGTTCATAAGGTTATAAACTTCAGGAACAAGCAATCCGCCAATCGTTGAGCCATATGTTGATTTTGAAGTGGTTCTTCTTCTTGTAGCACCCAGAAGTCCGTTGATGGAAAAATTATCAAATGTCTTGTTGAATTTTGCCATCAGGTCAAAGTTGGTCTCATTGAAATTTCTCAGGAATTTGTTATAATTGGATGTCTGATTGCTATAAACTGCTACGCGTTCTTCCTGATATTCTGAATAGGTATCAGTTGATGCACGGCCATCAATTGTAAGCCATGGGGTGAGTTTATAATGAAGTAATGCATATCCAAAGAATCTGTCCCTGCCATCATTCTCATAGTTCATGTACCTTGTCCAATAGATGTTATTGTGATATGCAGGTATTGCAAGGTCATCCCATGATTTATAGTTCCAGGTTCTCTGTCTGCGGTCAGGTGTAATCCAGTAGGCTTTCAGGTCGTCGATATCAACATTTGACTGAAACCATTGGCCAATTGATTGCATTGGGTTTCCAGGGTCATATCCTGTACCATAACGACCTTTGTTATCATCATTTACATAGGTAATATTAGATTCCATTGATAACTTTTCGCTGAATTTGTAACTCCCTGCAAAATTGAAGGTGTTCTTTTTAAGTTTACTATTGGGCAGGATTCCTTTTTCATCCAGGTTGGTATAAGAGAACCTGTAGGTTCCTTTATCATTCCCACCGTCAAAAGCTATATTGTAATTCTGTTTAATTCCAGTTTCAAAGAAGTCTCTGAGATCATGTTTTGCAGCAACCCATGGAGTTTTTTTAAGATAATGCTTTGTATCCGTCGGTTCAAAGCTCTTCCAGTCAAAAACCATCAGGTTCGGGTCAAATTTTGCTCCCCATGAAGCATCCTCGGAAGTAGGAACAATCAGATCGTTCGTTCCATCACCATCGAGGTCGGCATACCAGAAGTATCCTGTGGGATCATCATAGTACTGGCCATATCCACCGCCGTATTCCTTTTGGATCTTCGGAAGAGTTGATTTATCTATTTTACTGAAAGTAGTGCCTCCGGAAAATGTTACACCAATACCTTTCTTTGCAGTTCCTTTCTTCGTTGTCACCAGAATAACGCCGTTTGCAGCACGTGAACCATAGAGTGCGGTAGCAGCTGCACCCTTGAGAACAGACATTGATTCGATGTCATCAGAGTTAATATCAGATGCTGCATTACCATAGTCATAACCGCCTCCACCATCAACCTGGGTCGTAGAGTTGGTTATACTGTTATCTATAGGAACACCATCAATAACAAAGAGAGCCTGGTTATTATTCATAAGAGATTTATAACCTCTGATAAGAACATTTGCAGATCCGCCCATGGTGTTTGCCTGTGTAATCTGTACACCTGAAATTTTACCGGAGAGTGAATTAACAAAGTTCGATTCCTTTGTCTTGCTGATGTTATCACCATTGACTTCCTGTACAGCGTAACCAAGAGATTTCTTCTCACGAGAAATACCTAGTGCTGTTACAACAACTTCATTCAAACCCTGTATATTGGGTTCCATTACAACATCAATTACTTTTCGACCCTTGATATCAATTTCCTGTGTTTTCATCCCGATATAGGAGAAAACCAGAGTGGTTGCGTTTTGAGGAGTCGTAAGTGAGAATTTTCCATTCAGATCTGTCAGAGTACCAACAGTGGTACCCTTAACCTGAATAGTTACACCGGGAATTGGCCCTTCTCCTTCAGCAGAAGAGGTAACCGTACCTGTAATGACTATTGTTTGTGCCTGTAAAGTGTAGCCACTTATAAAAGCAAACAAAACAATTAGCAGAAATAGTTTCTTCATACGATTTTAGTTTTAGGTTATGGTTTAACTATCAAATATAAAAGTTCTAGCTGTTACATCCAAACAAAAAAGATATTTTGACTTTATTAATAGTGTTAACCATGTCTGTATTTAATGCGTATCTGGATATAATATTTAATGACTAACTTAAGTATTTGATGTAATTCAGGCAGATAGAAAAAGAGGCTGACACAATAATGTCAGCCTCCGATTTTAAATAAAATTTATTTTACTTACACTTATCAGGTGTAATTTCTACTATTCAAATGCCCATAATTTTGCAGTGATACCACCTCTGGTCGGTACATTCGCTCCATTTGAAACTTTTTCATTCGTAGGATAGGGGAACGAAGAAGGCTGAACACCACTTGTCGAATTGTTGGCCGGAGGAGTAAGAGCCGGATACATAAACTGGTATCTGCGATAGTCACACCATGCTTCGCCCTGTGCATACATAGCAATATATTTTGCATTCATAATTTTTGCTAAGGTTATTGTACCGGCGGTTTCTGCAGCATTGGTTGCAAGCCATGCGGCATCAGTAACATCCCATTTATCAAGAGATGCAGTAACAGCAGCATTGTAAGCGGTGGCTGCACCAGGCAGATCTCCTTTATCAAACAGACATTCTGCTTTGATAAACAATCCTTCAAAGTAAGATGTAAACAATGCCGGAGATGAGGGATATCCCAGAGCGGGTCCTCCAATGAAGAGATCGCCATCGTCATAAGCATTGATACGCGGATCATTATTACTATTCAACAGGTTAAGGAAATTACCATTATTACCGGCGTATCCATAACGGTCTTCAGTGAATATCCACAAAGGATTGTCATTAACAAAAGCTTCATCTCCAACGAAGGTGAGCTGGAAATCACTGTTTTTGCTGTCAATACCTAATGCAAGATCAGCAAGTATATCATCGGGACTAAACCCTGATTGTCTTGATAGTCTCAATGCATACCTGGCCTTTAAAGAGTAAGCTGCTTTAATCCAACTGGAGAAATCTCCACCATATATCAAATCCTGCCCGGCAACTTTCATATATTGCTCTTCATAATCGGTACCGGCAACAGACAAGTCAGCAATTGCCTGGGTCAATAAGGTTTGAATTGCGGCATAAACAGTCTGTTCTTCGTCGAAAGTAGGTTTAAGTTGAGCATTCCCTCCAAATGCCGTGCTATTTGGAATACTTCCCCATAATCCGACAGCAGTACCAAGGGCAGTTGCCTTCATAACCTCAGCCATTCCCTTCATGTGTGGGCTGGCAGCATCAGCTATTGAAGTCTTATCAATAATTTTCTGGCAATCCTCCATAACACCTGCATATAAACTGGAATATAGGTTATCGCAGTCATCGGAAGTAAGAGAATAATTGTACATACCATAAGCCTGACGATCAAGTCCTTCGAAATACTGCAGCCACATACCAGTAACACCTACATAGTCAAAACCCTGAAATGTGAATGCCAGGTTTCCTTCGGCAGCTGGAATTACAAGAGCGGAATAAACATCCATTGGATTATCCGGATCAATGTTTAATTTGGGATCGATCCATTTTTTACATGAGGTAGTGAGAATAACTACCATTAGCAAAATATTGATTAAATATTTTAAATATCTATTTTTCATATTTTTAAAATTAATTTGTTGATATCATCTAATCGTAAATTTAAAAAGAGACCTTAAGTCCAATGGTATAGGATTTTGTCCCAGGCATGTTGAAGTAATCCATACCTTGAGCATTAGATGCTCCCACCAAACTAGTTTCAGGATCAATTCCGGTATATGGAGTATCTAACCAGAGATTCCTTCCGGTGACGAATACGCTAAGTTGTTGCAGCTTAATCTTGTTAAGAAGGCTCTTTGGAAATTCATAAGAAAGTGTAACTTCTCTTAGTCTTGTCCAATCGGTCTTTTCAACATAGAATTCTGATGGGCCCTGGAAACCACTTCCATTAGTCTGGCGCCAGTTTTGGGCGTTTTCCATTACTTGAAGAGAATTTGAGACAGGAGCATCTGAACTGGATAAATCATTACCGGCTGCATCGGTGTGAATTACTTCACCCAATGGATTCAAATATCCATAAACTCCTCCATAATCTACAACATCAGTAGCGGCGCGAGCTGCAGAAGCTGCAGAGGTTCCAAAGTAATCAAGCGCTCCGCGCGTTCCATTCCACATATGTCCTCCTCTTTTGATTTCAAGAGTTGCAGAAAGCATAATACCTTTATATGAAAAAGTGTTGGTGATACCCAATCTCCATTTTTCCTGAACATCGGCAATGTACTTCATTTCCCCTAAAGCAGCAGGATAACCTTTATATGTTCCTGTAGGATTGATTATAAGATTTCCCTGGTCATCACGAGCCCAGACTGTTGCATATATTGAACGGTATGGTTGCCCGGCAACTGCCCTGATCTGTGAGCCCGTAAAACCACCGAGGAAAAGATTATCAACTCCCGGAGCAAGTTCATCAACCATAGTCTTTGGATTTGTCCAGTTAACGCCAAGATTCCAGTTAAATCCGTTACCTTTCACTATGTCTAAACCCAATTGGAGTTCTATACCTTTAGTTGACATCTTACCGGCATTCATATATTTTGAACTAAATCCTGTTGAAGATGCAATAGGCACCGACATCAGAAGATCCTGGTTATGATTGACAAAGTAAGAAAGATCCAGATTGATGCGACTATCAAGAAATTTTAATTCTGTACCTACCTCAAATGTTTTCATCTTCTCCGGTTTCAGGGTATTATTCCCGAGCTGGTCAGTATAAGTATATCCTAAAACACCATTATAGGGAAATAGCATTCCATCGGGGCTTGTCCATCCATCAGCGAAATTACCTGCATAATAATAGTTATCCGTTGAATATAACTGAGCATCCTGAGCTGTTACAGCATAAGAAGCTCTGATTTTCCCGTAAGGCAGAATTTTATTCCCTTTAAGTCCACCCAATTCGGTGAAAATAAAACCTAAACTCGCGGAAGGATAGGAAAATGAATTATTGGCTACCGGAAGAGTTGTTGATTTTTCGTTACGCAGAGTCCCATCCAAAAAAATCATGCTCTTATAATTTAAGGAAAGAGCTCCAAATACTGCACTGGTACGTTTCCGCGTTGTTCCTTCATACCCTCTGTTATCAGTTGTGTTATTCATGTTGGGGAAATCAATTAATATCAGCCCATTAGCCTGGCTTGTTGTTGATTCATAAAATGATGAATACAAATTTTGCCCAAGTGTTAAGCTAGCATCAATATCACCAAAAGCCTTATGAAGAGTCATTAACAGGTCGGAGTTGATATCGCGGTTAAGTGAATTAGCTACGGTAACTTTCCCTGCAGGGGTACTGTTTGAATAAATTGCGAAATAATCTTTATAATAAGAATTAAACCAGTCTACACCAAGACGATAGCTGAAGTTAAGCCAATCAGTCGGAACATAGCTTGCATGAAGGTCACCAAACATACGGTTAGTTTTATCCCTATATGAGTTTTTATTTGCAGTCCAGTATGGATTGTCGTAACCTGTTCCTCCACGATAACTACGTTGTTTCCCATTAGAGAATATATATCCGTATGAGTTATCAAATGTTGGCGGAGTTCTTACCAGACCAAGCATAACACCTGAAGTGTTCGATCCCTGCTGAATTTTATTTCCCTCATCATATGCATAGTTAATATTTGCACCCATAGATACCTGTTTACTGAACTTGTGATCAGCAGATATCCTAATATTGGTTTTATTAAATGTGTTATGGGGTATAATACCTGTCTGAGAAGTGTTTCCTAAGGATAAAAAGAATGTTGATTTATCATCACCTCCGGAAATACTGAAGTTATTATTATAGGTAATTCCTGTCTGAAAGAAATCATATGGATTATATGTTTTAATGTGCGCATTAGGATCAGCGTAAGGGCTGGATTGATTTACAATAAATCCATTAGGATCCCATTTTTCCATATAATTTGCTGCATCAGTATAATGAGCTGCATCGGCTGGAAATGCAAGAGGATTTGTGGAATAACGAAGTGTATCAATTCTTCCTCCCCATGATCCACTGGCGAACTTTGCAAATTTTCCGGCAGATCCCTGAGAATAAGTATTCTGAAGAGCTGGTACCTGAGATATTTTTTCAAATGTAACACTGGAGCCAAAATTAACCACAGTTTTTCCTGATTTTCCTTTTTTAGTTGTAATAACTATTGCACCTGTAGCGGCTCTAAGACCATACAAAGCTGTAGCGGCACCACCTTTCAGTACTGAGATGTTATCAATATCATCGGGGTTAAGGTCAGCAAGTGCATCTTTATGAGCTACACCGTCAACACCATCGACTCCCCCTCCAGATATGATAGGGACTCCATCAATAACATAAAGTGGCTGGTTATTACGGGTTAATGAAGCCGAACCACGAATCTCAACAAAGGAAGAAGCCCCAACAGCTCCTGTTGAGCTGTTAATACGAACACCGGCAACTTTTCCTTCAAGGGAATTCATAACGTTGGTGTTTTGTGAATAAGCGATCTGATCAGATTTAACATCTGAAACTGCGTATCCAAGAGCTTTTTTCTCTCTTGAAATACCCAATGCTGTTACTACAACTTCATTCAAACCTACTACATCGGATTCCATTACAACATTCACTACCGAACGTCCACCAATAACAACTTCCTGAGTTTTCATACCTACATATGAAAAGACAAGGGTTGTGGCTCCGTTAGGCACTGAAATTGAATATTTTCCATTAACATCTGTAAGGGCTCCTAAAGTAGTCCCTTTTACAGCAACTGTTACACCAGGTATAACTCCCTCTTCCTTAACCGAAGAGGTTACAGTACCTGTAACTAGTGTTGTTTGTGCCCATAAAGTGAACCCACTTAACGACATAAACAAAACAATCATCAGAATTAGTTTCTTCATACGATATTAGTTTTAGGTTTTAATTTAACGACCAAATATAGGAGTTCTATATTTAATCTCCAAACCAAACAATTTTATTTTATGTTAAGTTGTCTCTCCGAATGATAAAGACGTAAAAATTCAATACAATTTTGTCGCAAAACATGAACAGATAAGCAGATCAGCATCTCCACCCATGAATAATTCTTAAATTCTAGTTACTTGATTTTCTTCCTGTTATGAAACACCAGGATTCATTGAATATATTCAAATAAGTGGGATAATGACAATTTAAAGACTTTTATCATGTTGATTTATTAATTTTATATTCAGGCCAAAATCACTTTAGGTTATTTAGAAATTCTTCTGATTTGTTATAAGTGTAACCTTTTTTTTCTGGTTATGATATCAGTTTTAAAAACAAGAATATTGTTTATATATGGTTAAACATTTATTATTGTTTAAGCCAAAGCCAACAATTGAAGCAATCACTAAAATTTAATATTTTGAGTTCTAAAAGGTAAGGCTGCAGGCTGCTTATTTCCGTAATGTATTATTCTTCCTTAATTCCTTGGCTGCTTTACATAAATCATTATAGAGTTCTTCTCCCAGCGCTCTTATCAGGGGTTCTTTAAGAAATTCATATACATATATCCCCTCACGTTCACCGCTGACACGAGCCGGAGAGCAAATTTCAAGCTGTTCATAGTTAACAGCTCTGAAATCAGAATAATTTTTTATACGGACAGGAAAAAGATGACATGATAACGGTTTTCGGAACGAGACCTTACCTTCAGACCATGCCTGTTCGATACCACATAAGAATATATTATCCCGTTTATTTGTATAGGCACATTCTTCATTGCCAATGAGCGGTGTTACTTTTTCATTTTCAAAATCAGTTACACTAGTCCCTTTTTCATCTATAGCGGCATTGCCTTCCGCTCGTAAGTATGGCCGCAGTTTATCCCGTATCTCTTCAAGTATCTGTGCCTCATCAGCACTCAAAGGGGCTCCTGAATCACCATACAGGCAGCAATTTCCGTGACATTTCGGAAGATTGCACCTGAATTTTTTTTCAAGTATATCGAAACTGAATATGGTATTACCGATTCGAAGCATAGCTGTTTTTTGCCCCCCATCAGGGGTTGTCTAAAAAGTTGAAATCCATTAACCACAAAGGTCTCAAAGGTTTACACAAAGATCACAAAGAACTGAAATACATTGTTTTAACTTTGTGAGCTTTGAGCCTTCTTCGCGCTCTTTGTGGTTAAAAAGGACTTTATCACCGGCCCAAAGTGGCTCTGGATTAAACTAATACTTTCCCTGTCATATCTTCAGGAATAGGAATACCCATAATCGCAAGCAAAGTTGGGGCCACATCAGCCAGGATTCCTTCCTTTATCTTTTTATAGTTATCAGTAATGAGAATGCTGGGGACAGGATTCAGTGAATGAGCCGTATTTGGAGATCCGTCTTCATTCAATGCCTTATCTGCATTTCCATGATCTGCAATTACAAGAACATCATAGCCGGCTTTACGTGCCGCTTTTATGACTGATCCAGCACATTCATCCACTGTTTTAATAGCTTTCTTAATCGCTTCATAAACACCCGTATGGCCTACCATATCTCCATTTGCAAAATTCAGACAAATGAAATCAAACTTTTCTGTTTCAATTGCTTTAATAACTGCCTCCGTAACGGCATAAGCACTCATTTCAGGTTGCAGGTCGTATGTCGCAACTTTAGGAGAAGGAACCATGATCCTCTCCTCGTTATTAAATTTTTCTTCACGACCCCCGGAGAAGAAGAATGTTACATGTGCATATTTTTCAGTCTCCGCAATCCTGAGCTGGTGTTTGCCAGCAGCAGCAAGAACTTCCCCAATTGTATTCTCAGCATTATCTTTCGGGTAAATTATGTGCAGCCCTTTAAAAGTGGCATCGTAGGGAGTCATTGTACAGTAATACAACGGTATGGTCTTCATTCCAAATTCAGGCATATCTTTCTGGGTAAGTGCAATTGTCAGTTCCTTAGCTCTGTCATTCCTGAAATTGATAAATACTATCACATCACCCTCTTTTACTGTTCCTAAAGGTTTACCTGAATTATCAGTAACAACAACTGGTTTCATGAATTCATCAGTAACTCCTGAATCATACGAGTTCTGCATTGCGTCAAGAATATCAGTAGTGGGGGTTCCCGTACCATTCACAATAAGATCATAACCTTCCTTTATCCTTTCCCATCTTTTATCACGGTCCATTGAATAAAATCTCCCGATAAATGAAGCAACTTTCGCATCAGAGTTTTTAAGATGCGACAAAAGATCTTTCATATAACCAATTCCGCTCCGCGGATCTGTGTCGCGACCATCACCAAACCCATGGATGAAAACATTCTTTAGCCCAAAATCCTTTGTCATATCGCAGAGATAATAAAGGTGCTTATCAAGGGAATGTACGCCCCCATCGGACAATAATCCCATAAAATGAACCTGTTTGTTATTATCCCTGGCATAGGTGAATGCATCCGTCAGAACTTTATTTTTTTTAATCGCTCCGGTTTTGCATTCCTTATTTATTTTGACAAGATCCTGATAAATAACTCTTCCGGCTCCGATATTGAGGTGTCCTACTTCAGAATTTCCCATTTGACCATCGGGTAGTCCAACATCTTCTCCTGAAGCATGAAGGATTGAATTAGGAAAATTATTTTTAAAGTATGTAAGGTTTGGTGTAGGTACCTGACTAATAGCATCTGCTTTTGAACCATCTCCAATTCCCCAGCCATCGAGTATCATCAGTAAAGTTTTTCCGTTCTTCATTATCTTAAATCTAAATAAAAATAAACAAAAATAAAGTACCCTTGTTTGGGGTACTATGCCGGCTCAAATTTAGTCAAAATTGCCAAATTGTGATATAAAAGATATCTTTAGAACTTAAATATCCTCATATCATTAAAATACTGGCTATTGTTTGAATAATTGCCTATTCAGTCTCCTTTATTCAGGGCTCTTGTCTGCTCAATTTTAATATTAAAATTACTGTCAAGGCAGGTCTTCTCGAGAGGAATATCCTTTCCAACATATGCATTCCACTCTTCCTGCGTCATGTTCCTTGAAATCAGTTTGCATATGTTTTGTACTAGATAATCAACATGTGCAGGTCTTTCTGTAATGTTACCTTCACCTGATTCACCGGATATTATCACCTGTCCGTTGGGACTAAACCGTATTGCCATTACAAATCCCTCATTATCGGTAAAGGTAACGGGAGGTTCAGAAAGGTCAGCCGGATCCTTAATACTAAATATTTTAAGTTTTTTATCTTTACCCGAAGTTGCCATTTGCTTCAGGGTTGTATTAAACTGAATATCATTTACCTCTGCGCCATGTGCTTTCACCGATGACAGTTTTTTATGCAGATAGATATCCCATAATTCAACATTCCCATCTGCATCGCCTATTGCAAGAAGATTATTATCGGGATTAAATTTAACCACTTTTATATTTTTCCCGCCAGTCTCTATACTGAAATTATTCTGGTTACTGTTGGGATCCCAAACAATAACATTGCCATCTGTTCTGATACCGGCAATATAATTTCCGTTTGAAGAAATATCTATTGATGATATCTCAACAGAACCTGTTGATACATTAATACTGGTTCTCGCTGCAATATCCCACTTCAGCACTTTGCCATCGAGAGCTGCTGAATAGAGATATTTCCCGTCGTAAGAGAAAATAAGTGATTTTATTCCTCCCTTGTGGCCGTGCATCTCATATCCGATATCGTTCCCTTTTAATGGAATCATCCTTATTGAGGAGTTAGAACTTCCGCAGGCAAGCCAGGAAGCATCAGGACTGACAGCCAGAACATCAATAATATCATTACCGGAATAAATGACCTGAACAGTCTTATCCTTTTTCTCAAGTGACCACTTAAGCACTTTCCCGTCGTTTCCTGAGGTAAAGAATTTACTCTCCCCTGGAATGAACACAATACTTTTAATATCACCACCATGACCTTTGAAGAACCTATAGTTAATATTGCCATATTGCAAAGCAACATTATATAATCCGGCATATATATCGGCATCATTATCAGATCCGTTGTTCCTTTTATAAAACAGATAGGCCTGATAAGCCAGCAATGACTGAATGTCCTTTTCTCCATTCATTTCTAAAGACCTGAGCGACATCGACTTGCCTACAGAGAGCATCCTCAGGCGCTGGGCTTTATCTCTTTGACCTTCAGCAAGGCTTTTCTGACGCAAAGCTTCCTGGGCATTCCTTTCTGCATAAGATTTCTGAACGTCAGCAATGATTCTCTGTTCTTTCGCCTCTACAGCATCTTTGACTGCGACGGAGGTTGTAGAATCAGAAATAATCTTCGATTTAAATACAACGACTGCAAAAGAATCAGCAATTGCCTTTTCCCTGAATGCCTGATTCTTATCTTTTTCCGCAAGACTGATTTGTCTCTCGGCATGTATTTTCTGAGCATATTCAAAGAGCATAATTCCCAAAACCACCAACGCAAAAATGCCAAGGATCCTTGTAACCAGTCTGCTTTTTTTAGTTTTTCTATTCTGTATTCTTATCTTATTTTGCTCTTCTTCAACATAGGCCCGTTCACTAGTTCTAAGGTAAACCATTGCCCGTTCAAAGGCAGGATTGTACTGGACAGCCCATGCCAGTGTTGGTTTCTGTTGTTCGCGCCAACTTATGGCAAGCTGCAGATCGGGGGCTTTAAACAAACCTGTTTTCCCCTGCTGATAAAGAGCTGATGCATCGGACAGTCTCTGGTAGATCTGCATTGAGGAGTTTTCCTCATCAATCCAGCTCTTTAGACGATCCCATGAATTTATAATACATTCGTTCTGAAGATCAATTATTGAGGTATCAGTCAGATTTATATTTATGTCAGTAATGATAAATGCTGTAGACCGATCACTGAACTTTTCAATTACATCAGATAATTCTTCATCCGAACACTTTGCAATTGACTTTATGGTTTCAAAATCTGAAGGATGCCGTACCCCTTTATTATCGGCGCCTTTTCTGGTAATAGTTTTAAACAATACAGAGCATATCTTTTTACCCCTGGGGCTCAGTTGCTCATATAACTCATCTGCATGTAAAGAAACTGCATTCCTTATTGTTCCGATTGAGTTATAATCCTCTTTGCTAACAGGTCTGCCAGGCTCATCAAGTTCTTTCCATCTGCCCCATGTCCTCATCATGGCATGCTGGAATTGGGATAGCTGACCCGTTTTTTCTTTAAGGTCATTCAGGATTGCATCGACCAGAGCCTGATCAATTTTTGCTCCGGCAAAATTTATGGGTCCCTCAATGGCTTCTCTGAAATTGTCGGATCCCATATCCGGTACAAAATAATTACTGTTATTAACCAGTGTTGTTAGTCCTTGAAAATGTGAGCATTCTCCCAGGTACTCTGAACGCATTGTGAAAATCATAAAAATATTTTCACCAGGCTTAATGATGGAAGTTAGAAGGAATTCAACAAATTTACCGGCAGTTGCATAAGAAATCTCTGATTTCCCCAAGGAAGAATATCTGAAGAGTTCTTCAAACTGATCAATAATCAGAACAACTTTGTCATCATGTTTAATTACATATTTCCTGACAACCTCTGAAAAACTAACGCGTGTATCAAGCAGTTCCGAAAGAATGATATCACTTCCGATTTTGTTTTGTCCCTGGTCAGTAATTCCTTCAGACATCGCCCGGGCCATATTTCCGAATGGGTCATAACCTGGTCTGAAAGATATGATCTTCCAGACAGAAGATTCCCGTTTTTTTAAATCCAATAGTTTTGGAAGAACGCTACTGTAGACAAGTGATGATTTACCGTTTCCTGAGGCACCAATAATGGTAACATATCTGTTTTTTAACAACTTTAATATTACCTCATCACTCTCCGTGTCCCTTCCAAAGAACAGATCTCTATCGCCAGGAGCAAAGGGCCTTAGCCCTGGGAAGGGATTGAAATCTTTCATGTCTTTCTTTGGTCCCATAATGATAAATACCTAATTAATTTTTTTCTCAAATTACCATTTTGTCAATTTTCTCTCCCGTCATTCCTCATTCATGAACTTTTTTCCTTACCTTCAGTTATACTTCTCCAATTTCCGGTATTATAATAATCCTTCATTTACATCAATGTACTTCAGAATCTCAGATGCCATATCCGGGAATTGAAAATGATAATCCTCGACAGCTGTTAAAGGCAATACATAAAAAGAGAACTGATGTATTGCATCCTGATGCCTCCCTGAGAATCTGGATAATTCTCCAGGGTAAACTATATGAACATCACGGTCGTGGTTATCAGCACTAATGGGCCAGATAATTATTCCTTCGGAATATGTCAGGGATTCCATTTCAAAGTTCCTGAGATAATGCATATCATAAGCTAATGACAGAAGGTCATCTTCAGAGATTTCTACAAAATAATTTGCAAGAAATTTCACCTTCTCAAATAGCAGTTCTTTGTTATCTATGGCACCGTTTAGTATTTTATCCATCCGGCTTCTGATCGGGTCGGGTATTCTTGGAGAAGCCTCGCTGTAAAGGTCGGGTTTCGTTCGTGCAATCAGATTTACAACCTCTTCCTGAATTATTTCTTCGGGACTGAAAAGAAGTGCGGTCACCGATTCAGCCATATCATCACACTCAATCCTGGTAATGCTTCTCAGTGTACAAGCTTTAGTCCATAAACTAATGAGGTTATAATCGTTATTAATAATGTCTTCAAGAAGTTTTTTCCGATGAGGAATCTCTCCTGGAAAGAACTGAAACAGAGAGCTAAGTTTTTCCTGGCCGGGAACATAATCAAGAAGAGATATCAATTTTGGTTTAACTGACTCGGAAATCAACGCGTCAGTCATATCGAGAGCATAATTAACACTTTCAAAGGTTCCCCGTTCTATATTCTCCTTAATCATTGCTATTGCCCCAGGATTATAAGTGATAGAGAGAATATTAAAAAGAAACGTATTCCATCTCAGTATCTCGTGGTTAATTTTACCGAGAAGAAAACTATCCTTATCCTTTTCAAGAGATACTTTAGCAGCAAGATGCCAGGCTATATTTCCTATAATTTCCGAAGTCAGCAGATGAAGACGTTGCTTTTCTTCTTCTGAGGCCTGGAACTTACAGTCAATAAGGTATTTAATGGCCATCTCCTTTAATTGTCTGGAATTCGACCAAAGTAATGAAAACAGGAACCCTGTACTCACTTTTGAACGCGTTTTACCCAACAGCTGAATAATAATTTTGCTTAATTTAATATTGCCGGAAGTAATCAGATAATACCTTACCAATTCGTCATCTGCATCAGAACCGAAGGATCTGAGAACTTCATATGCATCTCTTGTAAGCGGGGGAATAATAAGACATTCGCATACTGCCATTAACAGGTCTTTAAGACGAAATTTACCTATCATATTAATTGCCAGCCGCTTTGAATCCACGGAGTGATTTCTTAAAAGTCTAAGGATTTCAGTTGTTTGAGGCATTCTGGTTCCTGACAGCAATTTTATTGCTCCGCTATTTTTTTCATTATCAGAGTTTGGAGAAGTCGAATCCTTCTGTAGAATTTCGAGTATTTCAGTAGAATGTTGTCTGATAATTTCATCAAGATCAGTGTTATTCGCTGTTTTTTTAAGAACAGGCATAAGGCTTAAATCCTTTTTTGAGTAAGCATGGTCGATTATTTTTTCATAATACCATTTATTTCTTCTTTTATTTAAACCTGAATAATCGCCAGATATAAGACTAAAGTAATCGGACCTGAAATCGAGATAAGCTGAAAATCTGTTTTTAAAATTAACTTGTTTTGCTGCAACAGCAGTTAATGATTCTTTCAAACCGGCTGTATTGGCTTTTTTTATTATCAAATTCCTGTATGCCTTAAATAACTTTATAGCAAAAGCAAGCCATAATAAAGAAATGATAAACAGGGCAAATGAAAAGTGAATCAGCTTAATAAAGCCAAAGAGACCTAAAACTGTTAAAAGTAGTCCTGACAGGACTACTGACATTTCATTAACTTTTCCTGTTATCCCGGCCTGGAGTTCAGATCTTTTCTTTTTGCTGATTGATTGAAAAATTATTTTTAATGAAGGAAATTCCACTGAATCTCTCAGAGATTTCGAAATGATCCTGCTAAAAGCGAGAAGCAGGAAGAGTATCAGAAATCCTCCGGCAGAAACAGTTTCTGAACCCATCAATAAACCTGTAACTATCGTAGCCGAAGTAAAAAGTACTATTAAACCAGGTGCAATAACCAGACAAGTAAAGAGACCATAATTACGAAATAAATACGGGAATATAACTAATTTAACTACCAGTATGAATATCATCATCCATCCAATGAAAAGGCCCAGAAAACCAGCCATATCCTCAGCAACAGGATATTGCAATCTGGTAACGGCCATAAATGAATACTGTATAAAAAAGGCAGCCAAAACCGAAAGAACTGCAAATATGCCTATGGTACGGATAAAGCTGTCTTCACGAAAGGCACTAAGATGAGTTCTCATTTGAGTCTTTTCGTAATACTGGTCTTTTTCACTACCCGCCATGTTGGATCCCGACCCGATAAGTGTCTGAATGATAGTCACAATAATAACTGAAGAAACGGAAATTAGTAAAATATTGTGCGCCTGCAAATTAAGTGACATCAGTAGAGGTACACAGAAAGATATAATAAGTATACCGAAAATCAGCCCTGCATCAGCAAATTGAAAAGCCTTATTCAGATGTCTATCTGCAAATAACTTTTCAGTTGTTTCCCAAAAACCTAATAGCGTCAGAAGATTAAGAGGTCCCAGCATTATAAACACAATGATTATTATCCATTTTGCCGGCGAGAAGATCAGAGCACACCAAAGAGAAAGTGTAAGGGCTGATATAACAGAGAAGCAGATAATTGCAAATTCTCTGAATTGAATTCTGGAGCGGAAATTTGAATAAATTGTTATAAGAATAATACCTGCTAGTCCTGAAACAATGTAGCTGCGAGCCAGCATCTTTTCATCGAAGGCAGAGAGTAAAAGTGAATGTGCAGCGATGTCAAATGCTCCGATAAAAATCCCCAGGAAGACAGATTGTGTGAGAAGCATTGATACCATTGACTCCTCGCCTGATTCAATTTCAAGGAGAGTTCGTAACTTATCTCTCATAAATTACCCCGTTACAGATTACAGCATACTAAATTAACAATTAAAATCAATAGATCATTCAATACATGACTTTTCGGAATAAAAATTATTGAATTTAATGCATTTAACCAATTGACGACTCATATCAATCTATTAATGAAATATAATGATATCAGCTATTTATCCTTGATTTAACAATTGAACATAATAAATTGATATCGAGATCAATTCCTTTAATAGTTATATCGCACCTTTCATACCATTTTTCCCTATCTGAAAGTCTTTGTTCAATAAAACTCAACAATTCTTTTTGATCTAAATCTTTTATAAGAGGTCTTTCACCTTTTGATTCAGAAAGCCTGCTTTTAAGTTCACCGGGTGTTAGTCTGAGATAAAGAGTCAACCCGTTTCCGAGCATAAAATCCATATTATCGCTATAGCAGGGTGTTCCTCCGCCTGTAGAAATTACAGTATCTGATTTTGTTTTAAGGTTTCTGAGAAGATATGATTCAATTTTACGAAAATAATCCTCGCCGTTTTGTGAGAAGATTTCCGGTATGCTTTTCCCTTCATGCTCTTCAATTTTCTTATCAAGATCGACAAATGACCAGCCAAGAAGCGACGCCAGCTTTTTGCCAGCTGTTGTTTTACCACTCCCCATAAAACCAACAATATAAATAATTTGGTTTCTGGTCTTCATAATTCAAGCGTCATCTGTGCAGGATCGTCACGGATAATAGGTTGTTGAGGGTCTTCATCAGGTTTTTCTTCATCGGGTATCTCAACTTCCTTTTTTATAACGGGTTCAATTTCCTGGATGTTTTCCACCATAAAACTCGTCAGCCTTTTTCCTTTGGCTTTATAGCTCTTGACTCCGATAAATTCTGAGACTTCAATTATCTCATTATCTCTGTCTTTATGCTTACCTCCGAAAGATATTTCGAAACGAGGGTATTCTACTTCTGTAAGGCTGTAGAGTTTTGATTCCGGGTCTTCATTAATAAAACACTGTGGTTTTTCAGATTCGTCGATTGTGAATCGTTTTACATAATAAAACTTCTGCTCTGCATCCCAGTAAATAGCTGAATAGACCTTGCCGGGTCTGAATTTCTCGATAATAAGTATATTATCTTCAAAATGATTTGACAGATCGAACCCTGCTATTCTGAAAAAGCCATTCTTTGTAATTACTAGTATTTTGTCATCGGCACTGAATTCACCCAGGAAATTCCCTCTCCCATCGACATTTAATCTGAAAACGGCGTCATCGAACCAGATTTTTCTTCCTCCCAGTGTTGAGAGTCCTTTTTCTTTAAGGTTTATTTTATGTACAGCATTTTTAGTGAGAATATTACCCATGGAAGATTTTCCCTTAATGCTCATCTGACCGAAATCGAATTCGAACATTAGTTTCTTAAGCCTTGCTTTAGGTTTATGATGTACGTTTATTACTTCGGCCTCACCATTTGGATTCGCGCTGAGATAAACAATTTTTGAACCTGGTGTTCCCCTGGTCAGATTGTACTCCTTATCGCGCGTCAGGCCCGAAATAGCGCATCGCT
Organism: Bacteroidales bacterium UBA1797; assembly: GCA_002319885.1. Taxonomy (GTDB): domain Bacteria; phylum Bacteroidota; class Bacteroidia; order Bacteroidales; family VadinHA17; genus LD21. The sequence continues at coordinate 12,099 of DCFT01000154.1, read as the reverse complement.
TTGCAAGCAATGGACCGTCTTTACCATCTTGATAAACAATATTATATATAGTACGTTCATCATTTTTGAGAAAGATCTGTGCATAAAGAATATCATTGCCCACAAAAACCTTATCAGCCACTTTTGTAATAAGATAGACGCCATCCTTTCTTATGATTATAACATCATCTATATCTGAGCAGTCGCAGATAAATTCGTCTTTTTTCAGTCCTGTCCCTATAAATCCCTCTTTATAATTTATATAGAGTTTTGCATTATTTGCTACCACCTTTGTAGCTTCAATTGTATCAAAACTTCTGATTTCAGTTCTTCTGTCGCGTCCTTTGCCGTACTTTTTCTTTATTTGCCTGAAATAGTTTATAGCAAAAGGAATCAAATTTTTAAGATGGTTTTTAACCTCCTCTATCTCTGTTTCAATTCCTTTTATATGTTCGTCGGCTTTTTTTACGTCGAATCTGGATATTCTCTTGATCTTAATTTCGGTAAGCTGAACTATATCCTCCCTGGTAACTTCCCTGTACAGAAGTTTCTTGAAAGGATCAAGGCCCTTATCAATTGCTTCTATCACTGCTTCCCATGTCTCACTCTCTTCTATATCGCGGTATATCCTCTCTTCTATAAATATCTTCTCGAGTGATGACATATGCCAATCTTCATTGAGTTCAGACAGTCTGATCTCCAGCTCTTTTTTGAGAAGCTCAACCGTTCTGTCAGCAGAATGCTTCAGAATGGTACCGACTCCCATAAAGGAGGGTTTATCATCGACAATAACACATGTATTCGGTGAAATTGAATACTCACAATCGGTAAGTGCATAAAGAGCATCAATGGTCATATCAGGAGATACACCAGGAAGAAGATGAACAACAATTTCAACATTTGCCGAAGTGTTATCATCGATTTTTTTGATTTTTATTTTCCCTTTTTCACTTGCTTTTATAATAGACTCAATCAGGGATGTTGTGGTTTTTCCGAATGGTATCTCGGTTATCAGGAGTTCTTTCTTATCAACCTTTTCAATCTTTGCCCTAACCTTAATCACTCCTCCTCTCTGTCCGTCGTTATACTTCGATATATCAACCATTCCTCCAGTGGGGAAGTCGGGATAGATAACGAAATCCTTTCCCTCAAGGTAATCTATTGAGGCATCAATTAATTCGTTGAAGTTATGTGGAAGGATTTTTGACGCCAGACCGACTGCAATTCCTTCACCACCCTGAGCCAAAAGCAGAGGAAATTTTACAGGAAGAGTTACAGGTTCCTTGTTTCGTCCATCATAGGAAAGTTTCCATTCTGTCGTTTTATGATTAAATACAACTTCCAGTGCAAATTTTGAAAGTCGTGATTCAATATACCTTGGGGCTGCAGCACCATCGCCCGTAAGAAGGTTACCCCAGTTCCCCTGCATGTCAACCAAAAGTTCTTTCTGGCCAAGCTGAACAAGAGCATCTCCAATTGATGCATCCCCATGTGGGTGGAACTGCATTGTATGTCCGATGATATTTGCTACTTTATTATAACGGCCGTCATCCATCCTCTTCATTGAGTGGAGTATACGACGCTGGACAGGCTTTAGTCCGTCGTGGAGGTGTGGTACTGCCCTTTCGAGAATAACATATGATGCATAGTCAAGAAACCAATCCTGATACATTCCTGATAAGGCTGTAACGGAATGAAGAGCAGCCGGTCCTGAAGGAACCCCAGGCTGGCCTTCTGTATTGACAATATCAAGTTCTTCCTCTTCCATAAATAAACCAAAGCTCCCTTAAACTAACTCAGAGGTATTTCCTCTTCTATAATATCTTCTTCAATTCTCAGGTTATCAATTATGAAATCCTGTCTGTCAGGTGTGTTTTTGCCCATAAAGAATTCGAGGAAACCGTTTACCGAGTCGTTTTTTTTCATCCTTACAGGTTCGAGTCTCATATCTTTTCCAATAAAATGTTTGAATTCATCGGGAGATATCTCTCCGAGTCCTTTAAAACGAGTCATTTCGGGATTTGGTCCTAACGCAGCAACCGCTTTGGCTTTTTCCTCCGGAGTATAACAATACCTCGTTTCTTTCTTATTCCTTACTCTGAAAAGAGGAGTCTGAAGAATATAGACATGTCCTTTTCTGACCAGGTCGGGGAAGAACTGAAGGAAAAAAGTAAGCAGAAGCAGTCTGATATGCATGCCATCGACGTCAGCATCAGTTGCCACAACAACGTTATTATATCTCAGGTTTTCAATGCTGTCTTCTATATTAAGAGCGGCCTGGAGAAGGTTGAACTCTTCATTCTCATAAACAATTTTTTTTGTCAGACCAAAGGAATTCAGTGGTTTCCCCCGTAAACTGAAGACAGCCTGTGTCTCAACGTTTCTCGACTTGGTAATCGAACCACTTGCCGAATCTCCTTCTGTTATAAAAAGCGTAGAATCAAGCTTATTGTCATCGTTGGTATTATAATGTATCCTGCAATCTCTTAATTTTTTATTATTAAGACTCACTTTCTTTGCTCTGTCTCTTGCCAGCTTCTGTATTGAAGAAATTGCTTTTCGCTCCTTCTCTGAATCCTGGATCTTTTTGAGAATAATCCTGGCTGTTTCAGGGTTCTTATGCAGATAATCGTCTAACTGCTTCTTTATGAACTCACTGATAAAATTCCTTACTGAAGGGCCCTCTGGCCCCATGTCTTTTGACCCTAATTTTGTTTTTGTCTGTGATTCGAATATCGGTTCTTCCACTTTTATACTGATAGCCGCAATTATTGATGAACGGATATCGGCCGGGTCATAATCTTTCTTGTAGAAGTCTCTTATAGTCTTCACAATTGCTTCCCTGAAAGCAATGAGATGTGTTCCACCCTGAGTTGTATTCTGCCCATTTACAAAACTGTAGTAATCTTCACCATACTGCAATCCATGAGTGAAGGCTATCTCAATATCCTCTCCGGTAAGATGAATGATAGGATACAGACCCTCTTTGCTGATATTCTCATTAAGTAAGTCAACGAGTCCGTTTCGGGAGAAGAACTTATTCCCATTAAAGTTAATTATCAGACCCGAGTTCAGGTAAACATTGTTTTTCAACATTGTATCCACGTACTCCGAGATGAAATAATAGTTTCCAAACATCTCGTCATCAGGCTCGAATATCACTTCCACTCCATTCTCCTCTGCCGTAGGTTCAATAGGATGATCATTGATTGTTTTTCCATGTTCAAATTCACAGACTTTAATCTGCCCATCACGGATTGACCTTATTACAAATTTACTTGATAAAGCATTGACAGCTTTTACTCCCACGCCGTTGAGGCCTACTGATTTTTTAAATGCTTTTGAATCGTATTTTGCTCCGGTGTTCATTCTTGATACGGCATCGAGAACCTTACCAAGAGGTATTCCCCTGCCATAATCCCTGACTCTCACTTCCTTTCCCGTTATGGAGACATCAATTTTTTTGCCATATCCCATCATATACTCATCGAGGGCATTGTCCATAACTTCTTTAAGAAGTACATAAACACCATCATCCTGGGAAGAACCATCGCCAAGCTTCCCGATATACATACCAGGTCTCAGGCGGATATGCTCTCTCCACTCAAGTGTTTTTATATGTTCTTCCGAATACCCAACTGACATTTTGCAGAAATTTTGCGCAAATATAACAATTTACAGCAGGCTATTATTGTTGATTTTTCAACAATCAGACAAGATTTTAACACATTAATAGCCGTAATCAGGCTGTTTCAGAAATATTTAGCCTGTAAAATGACGATTTCGTTTTTAGTAAAAATGTTGATAAATGATCTGCAGAAATACTTTACTCAAATCAAATGTCATTTTGAGGAGCCTGCGACGAAGCAATCCTCTGCATACAAAACGATTCTATCTGAATCACTTCTTAATCCTTGAAGATTGCTTCGCTAGCAATGACCCTGATGTAATGGATTTCTATTTCCCCAATCCTGCATCCTGCCTCAACTTATCCACTACCCTGTCTTTCTTATTATTCTGGAGCATCATGAAGAGGTAGACAGGGATACCGAGCAACATCAGTATGAAACCATACATAACAACGGTTGCACCTGTTCCGTAAATTGCATAGATAGAATATCCGAATGCCAGCAGTGCAAAAAAGGAATTCTTTAGAAAACTGAAGATATTAAATTCTGATGGCCGGTTCTTTAATAATACTATATCGGCTGCAGCTGAGAATGCATAAGCTGGTAAGAAAGCGAGAGTGGCCAGTAATAACATAAAATTAAAAGCAGAGCTTAATGTGCCCATGTAATTTAAAATAAGCAGCATATTAGCTGCCAGGGCGCTTATTATCAGAGAAGTAACTGGTGTCAGATATCTTGGATGAATTTTAGAGAACATAGCAGGAAAAAGTTTATCCTGAGAAGCTCCGAATGCACTCCTTGCTGTTGTAAGAATCCAGCCTGACGAAGCGCCAAGTGTCGAAATTATGGCTCCGAGTGCAATAAAGTTTCCTCCCCAGGTTCCACCTGTAGCTTTGTTGATAATATCGGCAAGAGGTGCATTCGATACGGCTAATGTTGACTGATCCAGAACACCCATGCCAAATATTGAAACAATAATATACACTGCAGCTGCAATTAAAGTACCATATATGGTGCTTCTTCTTATGTTTTTTTCAGGGTTCTTTATTTCGCCTGCAGGAACAGTTGCACTCTCTATTCCTACGAAGGCCCATAGCGCTATGGCAATCGCAGCAGGTAGTGTACTCATACCTGCCACTTTTGCACTCGAGATTGTTCCGAGCATCGCCGGGTTAAAATGCAAAGCTGCAATAAATACGAATACAACCAAAGCTCCCACTTTCAGAACAGTAGTAATTATGCTGACCATTCCAGCCCCTTTAACACCAAGTATATTTATAATAGTGAAGAACCACAATACCCCTGAGGTTATTAGAAATGCTAAAATCGGAGAGGCAGCGCCTGGAACAAAATAAGTGAAATAGAGCATGAAAGCAGTTATTATAGCTGCATTACCCACCCAGGCACCAATCCAATATGTCCAGGCAATTAAGAATCCTGCAAAATCACCGAACGCGGCTCTTGTATAAACAATAGGCCCTCCGGTCCTCGGCATAGCAGTGCCAAGACTTGCAAAGCTTAACGCAATTAATAAGGACCCGGCAGATGTAATTATCCAGGCAATAATTGCTGTTTTAGGATTTGAGGCAGCAGCCAGAGATGCTGCGGAAGTAAAAATGCCCGAACCAATACAGTTTCCAACAACAATGGCCACTGCAGCAGCGAGGCCTAATTCCCTCTTTAATTCTATTTTATTTCTACTTTTTACTTCTTCAATAATTCTCATAAATACCTTTATTATTATTGCTTAATAACAATGCCTGCTGCAATAAGCTTTCTGAATTCGAAATTATCGTTTTAATCCAGAATTCCCATCTGTTTCATCAGAAATACTGCATTCATCTTCCTGGTGATCCCATCCTGAAGCTTATAATCAAACCTGATTATATCACCATCAATTTCAATTTCAAAACATTTGTTAATTACTACTCCCGGGTATTCATTCTCCAGATTCCCGAGTGAGGTGTCATGAGTAGCTATTAGACCTGTTCCCCCGTTTTCAACTATCTTCTGAATGAATAATTCCGATCCTTTGCTTTTATCCGCCGAATTGGTACCCTTAAGTATCTCATCAAGTATGAAAAAGATCGGGTCACCTGATTCAATTCTCGATTTGAGAATACTGAGTCTCCTGAGCTCCGCATAAAAATAAGATTCATTGCTGGAAAGGGAGTCCATTGTCCGCATACTTGTAAAGAGCATTCCCGGTTTGAAATTCATTTCCGTGGCACAAACAGGTGCGCCACACATAGCCAGAATATAGTTAACTGCAATGGTACGCAAGAAAGTACTTTTCCCAGCCATGTTTGCACCGGAAATAATACATACTGTTCCCTTTTTCCCAAGGGAGAAGTTGTTACAAACTCTTTTGCTATCATCAATCAGCTGATGTCCAAGGTTTTTTGCAGAGAATACATTGTTATCATCAGCAAGACAGGGATAGGCAAAGTCCTGATTATTGAATGCATAATTTGCAAGACTTATATAAGCATCTGCCTGACCAATCATTTCGAGCCACAGAGGGAAGAAGGGCCTATATTCAGATTTCCATTTTTCCAGTCTTATTATACACTGATAATCCCATAGTAACAATCCATTCAGGATAACGCCGACAATCATATTAATTCTTGTGTCAAATGACTGGATAAGACGGCCAAGCTTATTAACTGAAAACGCAGCGGAGGAACTTTTCCCTGAAATATTCAATTTAATTTCATTCAAAAGAGAAGAATTGAAAGACTCTTCTTCAAATACACAGAGCAAACTATGCATTGACGTTAAAAAGCTGAACTTCCTTGATAAAACATTATGTATCTCGTTGGTCTTTTTCAGACCAGTTGCAACATAGAGAAGGTTAATCAGAAAGACAGATACAAACACTTCATATGATAATATTCCTGTTATCAGAAGCAATAATGACACAATTGCAACTGCAGGAAGTATTAAGAGGAAAAATTTCTTAACCGATGACGCACTAATTACAGCTCTTTCTTCAGTCCATTTCAGTAATCCTGATATTTCATTTCTTTCGAGAGGGGCCTTCATACCACTGGCCAGAAACGTTTGTCTCCACTTTTCCTTTGAGGCAAGTTCTTTTATTGCTTCCTGACGTAAGATCAACTCCTCTGATAGTTTAAAAGGATCTGACAGCCAACCTGCAAGTATATCTCTGCCATATCCTGTTACGGTACGGTTAAGGTATTGAAATATGGATGAAACACCAAACAGATCGATATCAAAGGAAAAAGGGTGTTTCATATCAACATATGAACTACCGGTATCAAATGCTGAAAGATTACCAGACAGAGCATCAGCTTCATTTTTATTTATATGAACAAGGTTACCCAGGAATTCTTTCTTTTCCGAATACTCAGAAAATAGTTTAAGCAGAAAGAGAAACAGAATGACAAATGTTACTATCAGTAAAATCCCGGCTGATATACTTATTGTAAATCCAATCCATATAACAATCACTCCTCCCAGGAATGCGAACAACCTTAAAAAAGAGACCAGAACCACGAGCCTTTCTTCCCTCTTTTCAAGACTCCGGTAGAAATCTGCAGAACCGAGATAGTTTTCTTTTAAAATGTCATTTTTCATTTCATCAGATTATTGTTGCTACAACTCTGAACTGACTTCTGCTGTTATAAAAATCTGCACCTGCAGGATCAAAATTCCATGTCCACTCTTCCCTGAACTGAGATGGAGGAAGATCAGCTAAAAGCGTTGGAATTGCCGTAACACCACCCGACCTGTCAGTTATAACTTCAGAATAATCTGATATAAGGACTGATCTGTGTTTCCGGAGAAAGTCAATATGCTTCTTCTGTATCCTGGTTCTGAAAAGATTAAATTCCTCTTCCTTTATTTTTGATCTCTTTTTTAAAAACCTTATCAGCAGTGATTCAAGCTGGGTAAGTATATTCAGAGATATAACCACTCCCGGATCAACCTTTGACTTATATTCAGGAATATTAATCTGTTCCAGTGAACTAAGTTTATTTATGAAGTTGTAGCTTCCTGTTTTTTGCCACACTTCCTCAACCAATCCGCCGGTAATATCCTGTTCGACTATTTCGACATTGTTTAAGTGTCCAACCTGCGTAATAACATCAGGAGGATGAACAATGTCTACCAGCGATATTCTTGGAACACTTTCCGCCAGCTCTGTAAGGGGAAGATCGAGTAACCAGCCACTACCAAGCACAGTCACCTTTTCCGGTTTATAATATTCAAGTGCTTTAATAATAAAGCGTCTGCTGTTCTCAAGGTGCTTCTCCCAGCCGCTATCCTGGTTAAGATACCGATATATCAACCCACTCTGGTAGTTATAATATCCCATACGGGTAAGCATTATGCGATATGATGTATTATATGTCATCAGTAAGTGTGATTGGCTCTTGACTCTGCCAATTCTGATTTCAATAAGCTATTGAGTTTTAACGCCAGAGACTCAGGGATATCAGTACCGAAACCGGCTGGAAAAACCGGATCGAGTACTCTGATCCGGATATGGTGTCCGCTTCCGAAAATCAGTCCATGTTTTGGAAGTACTCCTCCTGTTCCGTCGATCAGAACCGGAAGTATTGGAACATTTGCCTGTATCGCCAGTTGAAATGCACCTCTCTTAAAAAACCCGATCTCGTTGTCAGGAGATCGCGTCCCCTCGGGAAATATCATTATTGAGGTACCCCTTTTCAGGCAATTATACGCTTTCTCCAGCATTTCAATCTTACTCTCCTCATTTGCGCGGTCAACTATAATATAATCGGCCATTTTTAAATACCAGCCAATTACGGGAACTTTAAAGTTCTCGATTTTTGATATCCATTTGAATTTGTATCTGAGACAGTTAATTATCAGAATATCGAGAACTGACTGATGGTTTGAGAGAATAACATAAGTGTTTCCTTTTAAAGCCTTCTCCCTCCCTTCAATGTGGATTGTCCAGATTGGAATTAAATAGGTAAGAACCAGGCTAAGATGCATCAGGAACCAGTGAATAATTATCCTCTGCCTGTCGAACGGAAGAAACAAAAGCCATACAATCAGCGTTAAGGGAAATGTTAAAACAACAAAGCAAATTCCTATGAACCAAACAATTATCGATTTTAAAATATCCATAAGAATTAATTCTTCCACTGTATTACTCCCGGGAACCCTCCGTACCACTCTGTGTGGCCATTAGATAAGAACTGACACAGAGTTACGCAGAGAAAGTTAAACTTGTCCCGCAAGACGGGAGAAAACCACAGAGTTGAGTTATCGGTGTAATATAATAAATTAAAAGAAATTAAAGATCTCCTCATCGGATAAATATATATTTTCATCATGGAAAACATCCGACAGTTCCTTTACCATGTGCCTGCAACCTATAATTTTTTTGGAAGCATTTGACATCTGATAGCTTCCTTCAATAACACATTCCCTGATTATCCCATCTTTCACAGACAGGCTACAGAAGTGCTGTACTTCATTTATTATAAAATTATTATTAAAAAGATATTCCGGACCATATGCCCAATTCCATTCCCATCTCTTATATTTTGTTTCAGCCAAAGCTTCAGCTTGCATTACTTCTGAATGCGAAAGATTATATGGAAAATAACCGGGAAAATTTCGCAGGAAAAAAATCATCAGCTCTGATCTGAATTCATTAATATCCTTAAATCGGTTTATTTTCTTATTCAGATTTACTACTGAAGATGGGTTAGAAGCTACGGCCCTGGATGTATAATGAGAAGTATCCTTTCGTATGGAATTTCCAAGCTTTTCCATTGAAGTGCTGAAAAGTAATGTTCCATGATGGAGAACCCTGTTGCCATGAATATGTTCAGAATTACCAGATATCTTAAGTCCGTCAACTTTTAGATCATTTTTCCCTTCAAATTTGGCTTCAACCCCAATTGATTTTAAAAAATCAATGACAGGCAGAGTATATTTCCTGAAGTCAACCTGTTTGCCGCTTTCACTCTGACTGACAAAACTGAAATTAAGATTCCCGTTATCATGAAAGACCGTGCCACCTCCGGAAATCCTTCTGATTACCGGGATCATATTTTCAGTGACAAACTTTGTATTTACCTCCCTGTGCCCTGCCTGATGCTTACCTATTATCACTGAGGAATCGTTGATGTAAAGGATCAGATACTCCTCACTGCTGTATTTCAGAAGAACCTCTTCAATTGCAAGATTAAAGTACGGATCTGTAGTATTAAGGTTTATGCAAAACATTATTCTTTTAAATACTTACGCACAAAATTCTCCTTTTCTGCCGGATCTTTTGCCCCCCTGCCCCCCTG
>DCFT01000154.1:0-1845 GCA_002319885.1 Bacteroidales bacterium UBA1797 | reverse complement strand
GGGGGCAAATTTACGGGGTCAGAGGGTGATTTGTAGTTGAATTAAAATATGGCCTGTACTTCAATATTTTATTGTCTGTCAATACATAAAGCTTATAGACCGTCCAGCCGATAAATGCACCGATAACTGATCCGCCAATTACATCGCCCGGATAGTGAACTCCAAGATATATTCTGCTATAACCAATAATAAATGCCCATAAAACAATACTTATTGAATACCAATTTTTCTTAATAAACAGGAGGCTCAACAAAGCGGCATCGAAGCAGTTTGTTGCATGAGAAGAGACAAAACTATACAACCCTCCGCATTCTCCGTTTACCAGATGGACCATTCCGATAAGGGAGGGCTCATGACAGGGTCGTAAACGATGAACAATATTTTTAATCAGTACGGATGACTGATCGGCGAGTGTGGCAGCCAGGATTATAAAAATCAGAATGATAAGAAATTTCCTTTTATATTTAATACCCAGATATATAAGTATTGCAAGGTAAAGCGGAACCCAGATAAGTTTACCGCTAATTGCATGCATCACCTTGTCAAAGAAAGGAGAATTTGATGAATTAATAAACAAGAATAACTGTTGGTCAAATCGTTCAAGCATTTACTGATATCAATCGTTGTTAAGTACTTTCCAAATCATATCTTTTAGCGTAACAATTCCCTGACCTGTAAGAGACGAAATAAATACCCTTGATATATCAGGCAGATCATTTCGTATTTCATTTATCAGTTCTTCATCAAGCATATCGGACTTTGATATTGCAAGAACACGTTTTTTATCGAGAAGTTCAGGGTTGTACATTTTTAATTCATTAATCAGGATCTCGTATTCCTGCTTAATGTTCTTACTATCGGCAGGAACCAAAAACAGAAGCATTGAATTTCTTTCAATGTGTCGTAAAAATCTTATCCCCAGCCCTTTTCCTTCGTGAGCTCCTTCGATTATTCCGGGAATATCTGCCACAACAAAGGACTTATCATCCCTGTAGCTGACTATTCCCAGGTTGGGAACAAGGGTGGTAAAAGCATAGTCGGCAATTTTAGGTTTTGCTGCGGAGATCACCGACAGAAGAGTTGATTTACCAGCATTTGGAAACCCAACCAATCCGACATCAGCAAGTATTTTTAGCTCCAGCACAAATTCCTCTTCAATTCCCGGTTCTCCAGGCTGGGCATATCGTGGGGTTTGATTTGTCGAAGATTTGAAGTGGACATTCCCCTGTCCTCCTCTTCCTCCTCTCGCAAGTATCTTTTCTTCACCATCACGGGTTATCTCAAAAATCGTCTCTCCTGTTTCACTTTTTTTTGCTATGGTGCCCAGAGGAACATGAACAATCACATCTTTCCCATCTGCTCCTGTCGACTGCTGTCTGCCACCCCCCACTCCATTCTCAGCAAATATATGACGTTGATATTTTAAGTGGAGAAGGGTCCACATCTGTTCATTGCCTCTCAATATTATATGAGCTCCCCTTCCTCCGTCACCTCCGTCAGGACCGCCTTTAGGTTCAAATTTCTCCCTGCGGAAATGAGCTGATCCGGCACCTCCGTTACCCGAACGGCAATAAATTTTTATATAATCGACAAAGTTGGATCCTGACATAATATATTTTTTCTCTGTGTTACTCTGTAAAAAGTCCTGACTTTTTTTCCTGATCCTTCTCCATCCCCGATTGGCCCCCAACCCCCCTAAAGGGGGGCTAATGCTCGAATAATAAGAAAAATTGACTTAAAAATCGAGGTTTTACCTCCCTTTAGGGGGGCAGGGGGGCAGGGGGGCTAAATAATTTTCTTCATGTAATCAGAAAGCCTTTTGAATATATCATCAATTGTACCCAT
>DCFT01000025.1 GCA_002319885.1 Bacteroidales bacterium UBA1797 | reverse complement strand
ATTCAGTGACTTTCTTATTTGTAAAAACATAATTTCCATTCGTATCTGCAACGAAAATCGCATCAGCTGAGTTTTCGATTATGGTTCTGAACTTTTCCTCACTCTCTTTTAATTCTTTTTCGGTTTTTAACTTTTCTAGTTTAAGTCTGGCCTCTGCCAGAGCATGTTCAACTGCAGCTACCAAACGCTTAAGGTTTTGCTTTAACAGATAATCGGCAGCTCCATATTTCAGCATTTCAACAGCAATCTCCTCCCCAAGTGTACCGGAGACAATTATAAAAGGTGTTTCAGGGTATTTTTCAGCACATATTCTGAGAGCAGAAATGCCATTGAAAGTGGGAAGGTTATAATCAGCAAGTACAATATCAAACTTATTATTTTCAAGCTGGTTTCTAAATTGCTTTTCATTATCAACTCTGGTATACTCAACTTCAAATTCTCCTGATTTCAGTTCAGTTAACACGAGTTCAGAGTCGTCCGGATCGTCTTCAAGATGAAGAATTTTTATTTTACTCATCTCAGTCAAAATTAAATTCGAAATCCTTATTTCTGATATGGAGGTTCATTTATGATTCCCCAAAATGCACCAAGGAGTCTTACAGCCTCAATAAACTCATTAAATACAACAGGTTTAACAACGTAAGCGTTAGTTCCAAGACTGTAGCCTTCTATTATATCCTGCTCCTCCCTTGAAGATGTCAAAATGACAACGGGTATCATTTTTGTTTCATTAGTTTCGCGGATCTTTTTCAGAACTTCCAGACCGCTTATCTTTGGAAGTTTAAGATCGAGAAGAATAACAGCAGGATTAATACAATCCCGTTCACTCCATTTTTCTCTGCAAAAGATATAGTCCAATGCATCTGCACCATCTCTTGCAATATCGAATGCATTTGCCAGGTTGTTAGCCTTAAGAGCATCAATAGTTAACTCCAGATCATCCTCGTTGTCCTCGACAAGCAGGATTCTATTAAGTTTGATATTCATCCTATTAACGTTTTATAAATATATTTGTTCCGTTTTTCTTTATTTTGGTAATGTAAAAAAGAAAGTTGCACCTTCATTCTCTATTCCTTCAGCCCAAACAGAACCGTTATGCTTATTAATGATTCTTCGTACAGTGGCAAGTCCGATTCCGGTTCCCTCAAATTCTTCTGTTGTATGGAGTCTTTGGAAGACACCAAATAATTTGTCGGCATATTGCATATTAAAACCTGCCCCATTGTCTTTTATGTAAAAAGTATATTCCTTTTTGTTTTTTTCTGCAAAGTCAATTTCTATTTTTGCATTTCTCTTTTTACCTGTAAATTTTATCGAATTCAGGATCAGATTTTGTAACACGAGTTTTATAAGAATTGGATCAGCATTAACACTAGGAAGTTGTTTAATTTTCCACTCAATCTTCCTGCCTTTGGTAATGTCTTCAGCTTCCTTTCTTATGTCATCTATTATAGTATTAATAGATATCTTAATAGTCTTCAAATCAGTTCTTCCAAGACGTGAGTAAGTAAGCAATTCATCAATTAAAAGACTCATTTTGGAGGCTGAATTCTTAATTTTACTTGTAAGTCTTGTTATTTCCGGATTAGTTTTGTCCTTAAGTTCTGACTCGAGTTTTTCTGAAAATCCAATTACATGCCTTAAGGGTGCACGGAGATCGTGAGAAACAGAGTAGGCAAAAGATTCTAATTCCTTATTTGAGTCCATTAGTTGATTTGTACGTTCAGCGATACGATGCTCAAGACTTATATTCAGTTCTCTTAGCTCCTTTTTTACTTTATTTCTCATTATTGCAATTCCAATGCTTGAACCAATTCTTTCGAAGAACGGCATAGTAGCTTCATTAAAAACGTCTTTACGATGATCATTCAGTTGTAGTAATCCTATTATCTCATTACCGGATCGCAATGGAATTAAACCTACAGATTCATATCCTGAACTGTTGCATTTATTCCTGGTACGCGCCAGTCTGTCTTCAGGTGATGTTGTTTGTAATAATAAAGTAGTATTGTTAGATCTAAAGCTTCCACCCTTTGTGAAAAATGATTTTGATGAATCTACTCTCCCACATAAGATGTTTCCACACATACACTCAAGTAATGGATCCCCTTTTGAATCGCGGGTAATATTACCATTTTTATCATAAGAGCATAATTGCCGTTCTGATTTTACAAATTCTTCACTGAAACCAACGGTTTTAAAATAAGGATAGTCCTCCCCATCCCTGATCCGGATACCAATAGCTTCATAACCGGACCTGACTTTGATCGCATTAATAACTGATGTTATCATAATTTCAGAGTCGGTATTACTGTTGAGGTGTTCCAGTATTTCATTTGCCAACAGGTTGTAATTTTCTGAATGAATACGTTCAGATATATCAGATGAGAGAATAAAAATGCCTTCAGGAACCGGTTGAATGCTGAGACTAAACCAACCCCTAGTTCCATCGGGGAAAACAAATTCATTTTCCATAATGTGCGAAGTATGGTCGTTCATGCATTTCTGTATGGTTTGAAATACCTCGGTAGTTTCAATACCCGGCCACATTTCCATATATGATTTCCCTATTAATTCTTCTTTAGGGCGACGATTATGCTTTTCTGCTGTGGAATTTATATATAGATAGTGCCAGTTATGATCAAGAATCTGGCAACCTTCTAAAAGAGTGTCAAGGGTTGACATATATCTTTCTTCGCTTTTAGATTCGGATGCCAATTTAGCCTGCCTCTCTGCCTCAATTGCCCTGCTATTTGCCTGACGCATTGCCTCAGAGACACTTGAGATCATAATTCCAGTTAACGCAAATACAAACAACCCAATAATATCCCCATGAGTCTTAAAAAATGGCTGGGGAGCAATAAGAAACCAGAAAAAGTAATTGATGCTACATGCCAGTATTGTTCCCAGTAATCCAGCCCACAGTCCACCAAAAACCGAAATAATCATTACAGCCGGATAGAAAGTAAGCCAGGCCAACGTTGAACCCAGCGACTGCAACGGCCATATTCTTAGTAAAGATGCAGCCAGTATAAGAGAAAGCGTAATTGCTATACGCTTCCAGGTAAATGGAGTAAGTTGATTTAGTTTCATAGTGATGGTCCAATTAAGTTACCGAACGTCAGACAAGCACAAGAAATAATCGATATTGAAATCAGTAGTCCTTAGAATTAACAAGTTACGAAAAAGAAAGTTCATTTAATTGAATCTGAAGAGAATCATGCTATTTGTGGAACAATTGTGAAATTATCTTAGTCTAAAGGCTCATTTGCAGCTTAGTTGAATTGCATTTTAGAATTGATTTGTTCAAGCTGCAAATGTGCCTTCGAAACTATCTTGATGACTCTGAGTTTGATCTTTGCAAGCTCTTTACGCAAAAGAGTACTCAGATAATTGTTGAATTTTTTTTTGCGTAATGTGCTTGCAAAAGATTGTTTACTATAAAAAGTAAAAGAAAGATGGCATTCTTCGAAACCTGGGAGATTTCTTATTCTCCTGCTGTCGATGTGAAAGTCAATGTCTGCAATACAATACTGTCTGATAAAAGGATGGAGAACGAATGCCATCTTATAACTTAAATATACAACTAAATTCCAAATTGTTTCGAATCTACCCAATCCATTCCTAGCAACGACCAGAAATCCAATGCAAGGTTATTCAGGACATAATCATAAGGCATCCAGCCGTAACCTTTATCACCCCATTCTTTTCCCCAGGAATTCCGGATTAATAATGCGCCGGTGGTTTCTTTGTTGTTAATTGTATTCTTGATCTTCTTTGCATCATCATAACCGACAGCTACAATTGCATGACCCCATTCGGCAGACTCACCTTCATCAGGATAAGGGATTCCACCTTTAGTATCGGACTTATCGAATGAAGGAAATCCCCAGAATCCAAACATTGAAGGTATTCCGGCTTCAAGGTATTTCTTTACGGAATCCAAAACAGCAGGATAAGGAATCTTTGCGCCTTGTGGATCGTGACAGAAGTATTTCAATGCTTCGTAGTTCTTTGCAACCGAATACAAAAATGCATCGGGTTCAACATCGAAATCATCAACTTTATAGGGCCAGTACTTTTCCTGCGGGACTCCACAGAGTACAAGTGCCCCCATCGTGCATCTTAACCATCCTCCGGCATCGCCGGTTACCTGCATAAGATTACGGGTTGTTTTGTATAGGAATAGACGAGAGGCTTCCAAATGTTTGTCAAATGCCCTCTTTTCATAATATTCTACGATTCCAACTCCGGCGTGTGCGGTACATGATCCAATATTTCCCTGATTTTCTATTGGTGAACACCATTTTCGAAGATCAACCGATGCAGGAAGTTTCATCTTACCTGAACTTATTCCAAGTTTATTGTTGAATTCCTTTAACTCTTTCTGATGCTGGGTATAATCACGAAGATCAGGCCTAGGCGGGAGCCAGCCGGTTCCAACAATCTGATTTGTCCCCGGCATAATTAATTTACCATACAGTGTTTCCATATTTATTCCTTTTCATTCTACTTTTTAAACTTTTTATATAGCACGAAGAATTTAATTCGATTGATTTTCATTTGGCAGAATCAGCATACCACCAAGTCTAAAAAACTTAACAGTTGCTTCAGTGCGGTTTTGCACTCGCATTTTTTCAAAGATGTGTTGCAGGTGCTTCTTGATAGTGCATTCTTCACATTTAAGTTTATCTGCAACTTCTTTATTATACAACCCACTTGAGACTAATACCATAACCTCAAATTCTCTATCGGAAAGGATATCTCTTATATTCATTGATTCCATGACACATTGGCTTTGAGTTTAACTTTCTGTAATTGATTGTTATTTAACTTCTATTTT
>DCFT01000097.1 GCA_002319885.1 Bacteroidales bacterium UBA1797 | reverse complement strand
TGTAGTAAATGGTTTAAAATAAGGGTTATTGAGTCGTTTTAATGCTCTCAAAAACAACTTACTACAATGTTTTAAGATAAAAGGTTGTAGTAAATCCTGACTTAATATGCGAAAATGTTTGTATCTTGCTTTGATCTTTTGTTAATAATCCTTCGTAAATACGTTAAACAATTACAAAATTCCGCACATTTTACAGTACATGTTATGGAAAATATATTAAAATATACGATTATAATTTAATATTGGGGAGAAATTCAATGAATAGTAGCGTGGGAACAAACATTACCAATGGGAATTTAGTCCTGGATACCGAAACTCCTGTAATGACCTTTGAGGGTGGCAAGCTCTACAGAACCGGATCTCTGAATGTAGTCGAGCTTCACGGTAGCTATAGGGATATGGGAAGACAATATGGAGTGTTGTTAAAGAATGAGCTGAATGAATTTTACGATAATATGAGTGCTAACTTTGGTATAGATTCCAGGTTTACACATAATGCCATACTACAGACTGCGAGATCTGACTTCAGGTTTTATCTGCAAAGATACAAGGAGATCATATACGGAATGGCTGAGACCTCAGGTATGGGACTTGATAAGCAGCTGATAGTCAACAATATGATCAAAGAGATAGCTATCTATATAAACTCACATCAAGGAAACCCACATGGAAAAGAGTGCTCAGGAGTCGCTGCCTGGGGCAACTATACCTCCGATGGCCAGCTGGTCTTCGGTCGAAATTATGATCTGGGGCCAGAACCCACTAAGTACACAACTGTGGTCGTCTATAATCCCAATGATGGAAGCATTCCCCTGGCAAGCGTAAACTGCATTGGGCATATCGGTATGGAATCAGGCATGAATAAGGAGGGTATATTCCTGGAGCTTAATGATGGCCATAACTCTGAGAACATTCCGCGTTATGACAGAATTCCCGCTTTAATTTCTTTGTTCTCATTCCTGGAAAATTCAGCTGACCTCGACCAGATTGATGCTCAATTTCATACATCCTATCCTGACCTTGCGTTTGTAGTGAACGTAGCTAACGAAACAGTAGCCTACTCTTACGAATGGGCGACCTCTAATGTCATGCGTAGGACACCTGATAAAGTTGGCCTGCTGGTAGCCACAAATCATTTCGTGGATCCCTCCTGGGGATTTGCGCCTATTGCCTTAAATGATCAGGATCCCGTATATACAGCACATAGACGTGCAAATCTGCTTGCCTTGGGTGAGAAATATAAGGGAAAATTTAATCCAGAGGTCATGATGGAGATCATGAACATCCCCCTAGAGAAAGGTGGATCATTTAGAGCTCCCAACGACACAAGCTATCAAATAGTTGCCGTGCCCAAAGAGCTGAAGATTTGGGTCAGGATGCCTGAGGTGCAGGAATGGACTGAGGTGGATTTAAAGCCGTTATTTGGCGAAAAATGAGCATTTTCTTGAGTGATCGAGAACGAGTCAATATGATATCTCATCTGCTGGATAAGAGCATTACGGCCATTGAGTATGGGAAATGGCAATGATCCGTCCTTTTTGGGCCATAAGATTTTTTCGGCTATTTGATTTATGCAATTGACAAGTTCTCTAGCGCTGGAATGAATATTGGGATTAAATAGAGATCTATTGGACTGGTTTACATAGAAGCATATATTATGTTCTCTTCTTTTTCTTCTTCACGTGCGAACCTGCCAATGAAGAAAGGGGTTTATTTTCAGGTTCACGAAAAATTTTAATTCTTTTTCTTTTTATCCATTTTAACTTAATAAAAGAAAAAGCGTCTGCGAAAGCACCTACTCCAATTGAGATTCCTAGTATCATGTTGATGGTTATCAAATAGCTTATAGGGACATGTATATATTCTTGTATATCAGGATATGCTGAGTACATTAATAATGAAAATAATGAAAGATTAGTCAGGAATATGTTAACTAATAACAAAAAATCTAATATTGTTGTCAATAAGGACTGTTTTGATTGAATCTGTATATAGATAAAATAAAACGCTAAGAATACGATATTCATTCCATAAAGAAAGACTATTGATACTAAAAAGGCGCTATCTTTATCTTCAGTAATAAATCTGCTAGTTGATGTTGCAATTAATATAGTAAGTGTTAGAGATACTGTAATTATTTGTTTGCGATCTGATTTTTCCATGCCGATTGTAATATTACAACTGTATAATATAAATTTGTAAATGCATTGTTTTTCTTTGTGGTGGTTATCTAAGAGGTAAAAAACTCAAGCGGAATAGAATTTAATTAGTTAGGCTTCATGTCCAGAGACCTTCTGCAGTAAATTTGATTTAAATCTTCTGACATAGTCCAGTGGAAATATGGAATTCCTCGGGAGTTTCATTGAGTGTTACTGCAAGAGGTCTGTGGACATGAACGTTAATAGATGAACATCATATTTTTGAGTATGATATGGAATGTTGGATTTGTCCAACAAAATTCCATGCTATTTATTTAAGTTGTAATTACGTATTTACAGTTACATTTGCTGGCATGTTTATTGACTGAATCAAACTGTATTTGACATCAAAGTTAACTGTTTGACCCTGTTCATTATTTTGTGGCTCCATGATGTTATCATAGGAGTAGGTTATTGCTACAGGCAATGAGTTCGCGTTGCCAGACTGTAGTTCTCCCAGGTTAACTGATGTACCGGTAGTTGCCAGCTTGCCGTTAAGGTAGAAGTGTAAGTGTGACAAGAAACTTTGCCCACCTTCAGTAGTTGCGGTCGGTGAAGTTATGTTCACATAAAGGTTAGCAGGAAGTGTCCCAGCGTTAGTAATTGTTACATTTGCAATTGGTGCATTATCGTCTCCTGGAGCAGCATTTGGTATTGTATAAGTGTCTGTAACATTGACACCATTAAGAATTATAGTTCCTGATGTAATTGTATCATTGGCTCCCAATTTTGTGTCGGAGAAATATGCCCAAGTTCCGGCACTAACAACAGCTGCGAGCATTCCAAGTGTAATTAAACTTATTATTATTTTCTTATTTAGCATTTTTAGACCCCCATTTGAAGCAATACTAAATGTGAAAGTATCGATTTTTGTGGAAATTCACATTACTTTCACTAATTTGTTAATTTCTTCAGATGTGTAACTATTTTCATTATAATGACAATTC
>DCFT01000212.1:949-2528 GCA_002319885.1 Bacteroidales bacterium UBA1797 | reverse complement strand
GCAGTTATTGAAGGACTTGAATCCCTTAAGATTGCAGGTAGCAGT
Source organism: Bacteroidales bacterium UBA1797 (assembly GCA_002319885.1). GTDB lineage: Bacteria > Bacteroidota > Bacteroidia > Bacteroidales > VadinHA17 > LD21. The sequence continues at coordinate 2,483 of DCFT01000212.1, read as the reverse complement.
GTAATTGTCTATACCGACTCAAAGTATGTTGCAGATTCGGTAGAAAAAGGATGGGTATTCCAGTGGGAATCAAAAGCTTTCAAAAAGAAAAAAAATCCGGACCTATGGATCAGATTTCTTAAGGTTTACAGAAAACACAAAGTCAGGTTTATATGGATTAAAGGCCATGCCAATAACACTGAAAATGAGATCTGCGACAGGCTGGCAGTGGATGCTTATTCAAAAAAATCTCTTCTTGACGATACGGGTTATAACCCTGAGGATGAAAACAATAACATATTTTAAATGACAATAGGCTAAAACAATTTTGTATAATTTATATTATTGATACAATTTTGTAAAAAGATTTGCCAATGCAGGAACTTTATATTAGTCCGACTTGTGAAACTCCCGAGGTTCATTTTTCTCCTGAGAAAAATATCTTTATGATACGCGGAATATCTTCGCCTGAAGATGTCCGTGCACTTTATTATCCTGTCATTGAATGGATTAAAACGTACATAGATCATATTCTTAAGGATGATAATGAGATACATACTTCAGATTCTCCGCTAAAATTTACTACCGACCTGGAATATTTTAATTCATCATCAGCCAAATTCCTTTACGATATCTATCTTGAATTGAAAAGACTCATCCCTGCAGGGAAACCCTTTATCATTGAATGGTTTTATTATGAAGAAGATATTGATCTCAAAGAAGCCGGCGAGGATATTGCATTACTGGCAGATATGGAATTTTCATTTATCCCCAAGAAAAACAAGGCAGGATGAGAGGTCAGCCGGAACTGTACAGTCTACTGGATAAGCTGGCAATTCAGTATGAGTATCATGAGCACCCGCCACTGGCTACTATAGAAGATGCAAAAATTCACTGGGTAAACTACAATTCAGGGAGATGCAAGAACATCTTTTTCCGGAATCATAAAGGAGACAGACACTACTTAGTTATCCTCGAACATCTCCGTCAACTAAATATCAGGGATCTTGAGAAACGGTTAAAACAGGGAAAACTAACATTTGCATCCGATCAGCGATTAAAAAAATATCTTGGAGTTGAACCTGGCTCTGTTTCACCTTTCGGTCTTATTAATGACTCCGATAAGCAAGTACATCTGTTCATCGATGAAAAATTAAATGAATTTGACAGGCTTACATTTCATCCGAATATAAACACTGCTTCACTTGTTGTTTCAAAATCAGATTTTCTTAAGTTTCTTAAATATACTGGCAATACTTACGAATTTATAAGGCTTTATTAGTAGGGTAAAAACCACTTAAACCTGTCTTCTTTTAACCGACATCCATTTAGACCGGAATCTGAAATAGTATATCTATCTAAGCCTATTGTTTTCAACTTTCGTAGTAACCAGTTAAAATACATTCTATTAGATGACTCTTCATAATAAAATCTGAGGTGAGGGAAATAAATAAAAGATAAAAAACAGATAATTTTTTGCATCAAAAACCTTTCTTATACGTCCTTATTCAGAAAAATACTAATCTTTGACCCTCCATGAAAAGGATTTTAACAA
>DCFT01000212.1:0-620 GCA_002319885.1 Bacteroidales bacterium UBA1797 | reverse complement strand
ACAAATCCTCCTGTAATAAACGGTATACTCGATGATGAAGTATGGCAATTGGGTATCTGGGCCGGTGGTTTTACCCAAAATCAGCCATTTAGTGGTAGTCCTGAAACCCAGAGAACTGAATTCAAGATCTTGTTTGATGATAATAATCTCTATGTTGCAATTAAAGCCTATGATTCCAGCCCTGACAGTATTGTTAACCGCCTGACACGACGGGATGAAGCTGATGGGGACCTTGTCGGAATAATTCTTGATAGTTTCCATGACCTCCGTACCGGATTCCTGTTTGGCGTAAGTTCTGCAGGAGTTAAGTATGATCAGATGTTTACCGGCGACGGACAAAACCAGGACTCTTCCTGGGATCCCAACTGGTGGGTAGAAACTTCCGTCAACAAGGAAGGTTGGGTAGCAGAGATGAAAATTCCTTTCAGCCAGGTCAGGTTTGATAAAAAATCAGGAGGGGTTTGGGGCCTGGATGTGGCCAGAATACTCTACAGAAGAAATGAACAAACTTTCTGGCAGCATATTCCAAGAGAAGCACCGGGGTTCGTTCATCTTTTCGGAGAACTGAAAGGGCTTGATAAAATCAAGCCACGGAAAATATTCGATGTAACACCTTATGG
>DCFT01000033.1 GCA_002319885.1 Bacteroidales bacterium UBA1797 | reverse complement strand
AAAACGGTTATCCGCATCGGAATTAATCATGGCTCTTTGTCCGATCGCATAATGACCCGTTATGGCAACACTCCGGAAGGAATGGTTTTTTCTGCTATGGAGTTTATAAAGATCTTCAGGGCAGAGAATTTTAATGATCTGGTGCTATCAATGAAATCATCCGACACTTCAATAATGATCGAAGCTACGCGGATGCTTGTGAAAATGATGCAGAGTGAAGGATTATCATATCCTCTTCATCTGGGTGTGACTGAAGCCGGGGAAGGTGAAGACGGGAGAATAAGATCAGCAGTTGGGATAGGAGCTCTTCTGGCTGAAGGCATTGGTGATACAATCAGGGTTTCTTTATCGGAAGATCCGGAAAATGAGATCCCGGTAGCAAAAAAACTGGTCGCTTATTATCCCAGGGGAATTACTGAACGTTCTCCAGGAAAACCTTTGACTTTTAAAGCTCCCTCCTTCAAACCAGCAATATTTAAAAGAATAAATGGTCCACTGGTTATTTCTAACACAACATCTTTTCGTAAGCTTGATGCTGCCGGGTATCTTAAAGCAGGATATATAACAGACAAGATAAATGGTGTAATAAAAAAATCCGACAGCTCTGCAGATCTTCTTCTTGTAAAAGACATCCCTGAAATTATACCTGAAAATGCGATTATAGTACTGCCTTACAGGATCTGGTACCAGAATAAAGATAACGAGAGATTATACCCCTTGTTCTCCCCCGAAACATTTCATGGCTGCGGATATAAATCTGAGAAACTGAATGTTCTGCTTACCGGATCCAATTTCAATATTGAATACCTGAAAGTTCCGGATCCCGAAACTACACTTTTAATATTCACTTTCGATCCTGATAAAGAGCTATATGCTGCCGACTATTTTCTCAATGCCCTTGATGAAAACCATTTGAGACAAAATATAGTGATTAATCCTGTTTTCAGGGAAAACAATAACGGGGACCTTCAAATTAAAGCAGCTTCTCTTCTTGGCCGGTACGTTACCGACAAGAGAGTTACAGGTATCTGTATCACCAATAACGGGAATATTGATTTCAGGGATGTGACTGCTCTTTCGTTTTCCATCCTCCAGTGTACTGAAACCCGGATCACACGTACGATGTATCTATCGTGTCCGACATGCGGACGCACGAAATTCAATCTCCCTGAATCTGTTAAAAAGGTCAAAGAGGCTACAGGGCATCTTAAAGGGTTAAAAATAGCTGTAATGGGTTGTATTGTAAATGGCCCGGGCGAGATGGCGGGAGCAGATTACGGATATGTCGGTGCGGCTCCCGGTAAGGTTCATATCTACAAGGGTACGGTTCCCGTTCTGAAAAATATTCCTGAAAAAGATGCTGTAAAAGAATTGCTGAGATTTATTGAAAAGGATCTGAAGACCTACTAAAAAAAATTTAAACACAAAGGTCACAAAGGGTAATCAAAGAACACAAAGAGACCAGAGTGTTAAAAAATTGCCCGATAAGCTATTTTAGCGAAGTGGCCAGGCTGCATCGTTAGCTATTAACTTTGTGCACTTTGAGCCTTCTTTGAGTGCTTTGTGGTTAATGGATTTGAACCATTAATTATTGACTAATCTGTAATCCAGCTGCTTCTTCTGAAGGTCAGCCTTCACAACTTCAATATTCACACGGTCTCCAAGAGTATAAACTTTTCCTGTCGACCGTCCTTTTATACAATAGTTCTCCTCATCATACTCATAAAAATCATCGGCAAGCTCGCGGATATGTATCATTCCTTCACACTGATTTTCAACTATTTCCACATATATGCCCCATTCGGTAACACCCGAAATAACTCCTTCAAACACTTTCCCTGTCTTATCGCTCATATACTCCACCTGTTTGTATTTTACTGATGCTCTTTCTGCCTCAGCCGATAACCTTTCCATTTTTGATGAGTGGTCACAGAGTTTTTCATACTTATCCTTGCTACCCGGGTTTTCCTGGGCAAGATAAGCGGTCATAAGCCTGTGTACCATCATATCAGGATAACGACGTATGGGTGAGGTGAAATGAGTATAATATTTGAAAGAAAGTCCGTAATGCCCAATATTATCGGTAGAGTAGATGGCTTTTGCCATTGAACGGAGAGCAAGGGTTTCAATAATATTCTGTTCTTTCTTCCCGGCAACACTGTGCAGTAATTTATTCATTGCCTTTGGCAGTGACGTCTTATCATCTTCAATAAGCTTATAGCCGAACCTGGTAATGAAATGGCTGAAATTGCTGATCTTTTCAGGATCAGGTTTATCGTGTATACGGTAAACAAAAGTTTTACCTTTCAGCTTTTTCCCGACATATTCCGCAACACGCTTATTTGCCAGTAGCATGAATTCCTCAATAAGCTGGTTGGCTGTGCCCATTTCACGGAATTTGATCCCAAGTGGTTTCCCTGCTTCATCAAGCTCAAACCTTACCTCAATTTTCTCAAAAGCAAATGCTCCTGTAGCAAATCTTTTTGTCCGCAGCTGCTGTGCAAGTCTGTGGAGCACGGTGACCTGTTCTTTCATATCTCCGTCGCCTGTATCAATAACCTGCTGTGCTTCTGTATATGAGAATCTTTTATCTGAATTGATAATCGTTCTCCCAAACCATTCATCAATCACCTCTGATTTATCATTTAACTCAAATACAGCTGAATATGTGAGCTTGTCTTCATCCGGATTCAGAGAACAGATGTGATTGGAGAGCCTTTCAGGAAGCATTGGCACAACCCTGTCGACGAGATAGATTGAGGTAGCTCTCTGTTTAGCTTCCTCCTCGACCAATGAGCCCATCTTAACATAGTGTGTAACATCAGCTATATGTACACCTGCTTCCCAGTTGCCGTTTTCAAGTTGTCTGAGAGAAAGAGCATCATCAAAATCCTTTGCATCAGCCGGATCTATTGTGAATGTGGGGATCTTGCGAAAATCGCGACGTTCCTTTATGTCTTCTGACGTTATTTCTCCGGGAATTTTTTCAGCATCAGCCTCTACTTCTTCAGTAAAACTGTATGGAAGTTCAAATTCGGCTAAAATTGCATGCATCTCCGTCTCATGAAGCCCGGGATAACCGAGGACATTTATTATTTCAGCTACAGGATTCTTTGATTTGGGATCCCAGTCAACCACTTTAGCAACAGCTTTTTGTCCCTGTTTTGCACCATTCAGCTTTGATAACGGAATGAAGAGGTCGAAAGGCATGTTTTTATTATCGGGAATAAGAAATGCAAAATTGGGCATGATCTCAATGGTACCAACAAATGAGGTTCTCCATCTTTCAATAATCTCAACCACTTCCCCTTCGGGTCTCGATCCTTTCCTCTTTGCATAAAGCCATACTTTAACTTTGTCGCCGTGAAGAGCTGTTTTAAGGTTTTTGGCAGTAACAAAGACATCATCTTCCAGATCGTCTGTTGAGATAAAACCGTATCCCATTCTCGTCATGTCAACTGTACCGGTTATATATCCGCGTGCTACCTTTATTTTATATTTACCATGAGATACTTCCTGTACACCTCCCTGTCTGGCCAGATCCCTCAGGATATCAGATATCATCTGTTTTCCCGGAGAATCAGTTATATTAAGACGTTTGGCGATCTGTTTATAATTAAACCCCTGCTCGGGGTTTTTTGTAAGTGCTGCATGTATATGACCTGTAAGCGATTCCCGCGATATTCCTGAATCAGTTCTTGCTTTTCCCTTCTTACTCATATTTCAGTTTTTGCGAAGGTACGAAAAGGAACCATAAATTTTAATACATTTGATTGATAATTGGAAGACAATGACTGGTTTAAAATCTATACTCTCGCAATC
>DCFT01000075.1 GCA_002319885.1 Bacteroidales bacterium UBA1797 | reverse complement strand
AAGGATGATTATGATACCCGCGACTGGAAGGATATTGAAGTGCCATCAAACTGGCAGATGAAAGGTTATGATGTTCCGGTCTATGTAAATATAGTTTACCCTTTCTGGGCATATGAAGATATATTCCATCCAAATACCACTACTTATAAAAAAATTCCACCGGCAATTCCTCATGACTGGAATCCGGTAGGATCATATAAAAGAAATTTCACGGTTCCGTCCGACTGGAAAAACAAAGAAATATTCATTCACTTTGGAGCCGTGAGTTCTGCCTTTTACATTTGGGTTAATGAAAAACTTGTTGGTTATAGTCAGGATAGCAAGATGCCTGCCGAATTTAATATTACCAAATATCTTAAAAGTGGGAAAAACTCACTGTCCGTGGAAGTTTACAGGTGGTGCGATGGAAGTTATCTTGAGGACCAGGATTTCTGGAGATTAAGTGGTATTCAGAGGGCAGTCTACCTACACGCCCGTCCCAAGACATACATAAATGATTTCTTTGCCATTGGCGACCTGGATAAGAATTACACTGAAGGAGTGCTGAAAGTGAATGTTTCGTTAAAGACTGCTTCGGTAAATGAAAATGAATTTGAAGTCGATGCTTCTCTTTTTGATGGTACGCAGAAGCTTTACTCGGAATCTAAAAATGTCAAACTGTCTGGCGACAAAGGTTCAATAAATTTTAAGAAGAACATTCAGGGGATAAAGAAATGGTCCGCAGAAAAGCCAGATCTGTATTCTCTGGTAATTACACTTAAGGATAAAACAGGGAATATAGCTGAATGTGTAAGTTCAAAAATCGGATTCAGGAAGGTGGAAATAATTAACTCACAACTTCTTGTAAATGGAGTTGCTATCCGTCTGAAAGGTGTTAATTTACATGAGCACAATGATGTAACAGGGCATGTTATTGATGAGGCAACTGTTCTGAAGGACATAAAAACAATGAAAAGCAATAATATAAATGCCGTACGAACCTCCCACTATCCGCAACAGGAATTCTGGTATGACATGTGTGATAAATATGGACTTTATCTTGTTGATGAAGCCGACATTGAGTCACATGGCATGGGTTATGACAAAGATGTTACTTTGGCTGATAAACCCGAGTGGGCAGCAGCTCATCACGACAGGATGGAGAGAATGGTCGAGAGGGATAAAAATCATCCGTCAGTGATAATCTGGTCGATGGGAAATGAGGCAGGGGATGGTCATAACTTTCTGAACGGTTATAAATGGATCAAAGGCAGGGATATGACACGGCCGGTACAGTACGAACGTGCTGAAAAAAACACTAATACTCCCGAGCGACATACAGATATCTGGTGCAATATGTATGCACCTATTGAGGAATTAGAGGCTTATGCAAAGGATGCAAAAAATGACAGGCCAATGATAATGGTCGAATACGCTCATGCAATGGGTAATTCAACAGGAAACCTGCAGGATTATTGGGATGTGATAGAGAAATATCCAAAGTTGCAGGGAGGATTCATTTGGGATTGGGTTGACCAGGGATTTCTCAAGACAAATGAAAATGGTGAAAAATACTGGACTTATGGTGGTGATTATGGCGAAATGGGTATTCCCAGCGACGGGAATTTCAATATAAACGGACTTGTCTGGCCCGACAGAACACCGCATCCGGGTCTTTATGAAGTAAATAAAGTCTATCAATATGTTGGCTTTGAGCCCGTCGATCTGATCAATGGCATGGTTAAGATTACGAATAAGTATGATTTTACTAATCTTTCAGAATTTAATTTCGAGTGGGAAGTTGTTTCTGATGGAAAGACTATCCAATCAGGAAAAATACCTGTCCTAAATGTTAAACCTAAAGCGCAAATTCTCGTTCAGATACCGGTTTCTAAAATTGAGGCAATTCCGGGAGCCGAATATTTTCTTAACATAATGGTTTCGCGAAGTGACGCATGGAACTTTGTACCGGAAGATCATGTCTATGCAACTGCACAATTTAAAATGCCAGTAGAAGAAAAGCCGCGAGTTGTGAATAATGATAAAATTTCAGTTCTTCAGACAAAAACTGTTGGTAAGGAACTGGAGGTTAGCGGGGTTGACATGAACATAACATTTGACCTTGGCACAGGTCGGATGACCTCCTTCAATTATAAAGGAAAAGAAATGCTGAAGAAAGGTCCGGAACCTGATTTCTGGCGTCCTCCTACTGATAATGACTATGGGTACGACATGGATAAGTTGCTTGGAGTGTGGAAAAAGGCTGGTGAAAGGACTTTTGTCACTAAAGCAAATATCAATCAGCCTGAGTTAGGAAAAGTAGTGCTTACTTTTAATTATGATATTCCTGATGCAAACGGCAAAAAAATTGGCGGCTATGCTACAACATATACAATTTACGGATCGGCTGATGTGGTAATAAAAAACCAATTCTCAAAATTATCAGATAACATACCTGAGATTCCCAGAATGGGAATGCAGATGCAGCTGCCGGAAGTATTTGCAAATCTGAAATGGCTTGGACGAGGACCTCATGAGAATTATTCTGACAGAAAAACCTCAGCTGATGTTGGTCTTTATGAGAGCACTGTTGCCGACGAGTATACACCCTATATCAGGCCTCAGGAAAATGGTTACAAGACCGATACCAGGTGGCTCACCCTGACAGATGACAACGGTAACGGAATCCTGGTGAGCGGAGATCCTGTATTCTGTTTTGCAGCTCTTAATAATATTCATGATGATTTTGAATCCCCCGGGAAATTGTCGCAATACAGGAAAGATGCAAAAACTGCAAATACCCATACCATCGATGTCAAACCACGTGATCTGGTGAACCTCAATGTTGATCTGGGCCAGATGGGCGTTGGTGGTGATAATGCATGGGGTGCCAGGATCCACCCGGAATACAGGCTGCTCAATAAAAAATATGAATACTCTTTCAGAATCAGACCTATTGTGAAAGAGGATGATATATTTAAACTTGCAAAAGAAAAATTTTAAAGAAAGGTTGAGAAGTTGAAAGGTTGAAAGTTGAACTTTATAATTAATTCAACTTCTCAGTTTTTAAACTTTTCAACTTAGTTCTTCATAGAAATATGCCTCTTTTTTATCGGCATCATCCCAGGTGTAGATCTTTTTATTTCTGTTCAGGTAGTATAAATTAAGAAGAGCGAAATCACCTGCGCACATTGTTGCATGTGCAAACATGAATAGTGATATACTCCATTTCCATAAACCAGGCAAAAAAAATACAAGTATTAACGATACTATACTAATTGTAATGAATGGAGTCCAGGCCACAATACGGAACTGAAGAGGTGTGGCTACATGCCTGTGAGCTGTTACATAAAACAGGTATTGTTTAATATCCATTCCAACTCTTATATTCTTTGCTCCCGAGATGAAATAGGGTATGATATGTAATAATTCATGAACAGGAATTATTAAAACAGGGAAAATTATCAAACCCATGACAGAATGAACAAGAATGTGTGACAACGGAAAAATTCCTGCAACTCTTATTCTTATAACTATTGTAAAGAAGAGGAATATTGAACAAAGAGACCAGAAAAGAACAGTAAGTTGTGATTTCTTCTTTAAATACTCAAAAACGAATTCAATAAGGTTAGTATAAGGAACCTCAAGCAATAGTCTGTATCTTTTAGGATCCTCAATATCTTCCACCGACAGTGCCATAAAAATTCTTTTGGCAAATTTACTTTTTTAAAGCTCTAATTCAAACCGCTAAAAGTGTTTTCCTCATTTATTCATTCATAAAACCAGACTTCTATAAAATACGATGTGGCCCGGAATTTGATACATTTGCAAGAAAATCTGTGTGTGAGACTAATATCTGCATTCCTGGTATTTTTTCTTTATGTCGCTGATACATCAGGACAGATCGATACAATTACACAGAGCAATGACACTCTGGGAAGGAAGTCTTATGTAATTCAGAACGTTACAAGAAATGGTTCGACTTTGCCTGAAATACAAATAAAAGAAGTGACTATTTATGCCCAACCTCAGTTCCCAAGAAAAAGTGATTGGCGCCGGTATGAAAGACTCGTCTATAATCTGAAGAAGGTATATCCCTATGCTTTGGCAGTAAGAAGCAGACTCTCAAGTGTTAACAAAGATATTGGAAATATCAGAGGTGACAGGGAACGCAGAGAGTATCTGAAAAAGGTTGAAAAGGATGTCTTTGCACAATATGAAGGCGATATCCGGAATATGACGATCACTCAGGGTCGGTTACTTATAAAATTGATAGACAGGGAGACGCAGAATACCTCATATGAGCTGATCAGAGATTACCGTGGTAAGTTCGCCGCTGCATTCTGGCAAGGTATTGCACGCATATTTGGAACGAATCTTAAAGATGTATATGACCGTTATGGTGAGGATTCAATAATCGAATCAATCATTCTTGAGATTGATGCCGGCCAGCTATAAAAAACCGTTAATGGAATTGACAAAGTGAAACGCATTTTTATCGCATTGAAAGTTGAAGCTGAAGAGACTCTGTTAAAGATGCTCTCAGTTTTTAAGTCGGGTCTTGGCAACGACATTATCAAATGGACAAGTACTGAAAATATTCATATCACTCTTGCTTTTCTTGGTGATACTGATGAGAAATTGATTGAACCAATCAGTTCCATGCTGAATGAAAAATGTAAAGGATTCGGGAAATTTGAGTTGATAATTAAAGGATCAGGGGTTTTCAGGAATTTTAATGATCCACGAATTATCTGGGTAGGTATTGAACCATCTGATAAATTAATGCATCTTAATGAAGTTATCATTAATGGGTTGAAGGGAATGAATATTAAGCTAGAGAACCGGCCTTTTAATCCTCACCTTACAATTGGGCGCATCAAGCATATTGTAGATATAGAGACACTTAAATCTCTGACCGGGCAATTTAAAGATGATAAAATTCAGCTTGTCCGGATAGATGAAGTTATCCTTTATGAAAGCATCCTGCTTCAATCGGGGCCTGTGTACAAACCCTTAACCAGATTTAATCTTGAAAAATAAAAGGAACTTGCGGAAATGGTTATTTATTAGTTGCCTGGAGCACTTAAATACTAAATACCCTGACCCTTAAAAATGATAGCAAGAGTATATAAAGAAATTTTCAGATCAAAGAATGATGATCTGTTTTCAAGGTAATAGAGGTCGTATTCCATCCGTTTGATCATTTCTTCTACATTCGTCGCGTACCCGTATTTAACCTGACCCCATGAGGTAATCCCGGGCCTGATAATCTGAAGCTGTCTATACCTGGGTTCTATTTTTACAATCTGATCAAAATAATACTGTTGTTCCGGTCTTGGTCCGATTATCGACATATCTCCTTTCAGAACATTGATGAAATTCGGGATCTCGTCAAATTTATGCTTTCTCATAAATCTTCCAAGAGAAGTAATTCTCTTGTCTCCTTTGCCCGAAATAAGAGTTAATTCTTCCTCCATTCCCGTATGCATCGACCTGAATTTGTATATAGAAAAAGTCTTCCCATTCTTCCCTACCCGCTTCTGTGAATAAATGACAGGACCATCGCTGGTAATCTTGATTAATATTGTAAGTATCACTATTACAGGTATCAACAACACCAGGCAAAAAATTGTAAATAAATAATCTAATATGCGTTTTATTATATCCCGCGTACTCTTTCCATTAAAATTCATGCGCTAAATATACAAAAAGAAATGAGTGCTGCTTCAAGTTAATGCTGTCAGCATTTTTTATATTTTTGTCGGGAATATTTTTTTGATCAATAAGATTACATGAGAGACACATTTGAAGCAAAAGGAAAGCGAAAAAAACTTGTTGAGGAACTCAGGAAGAAAGGAATTTCTGACGAAGAAGTTCTTAGAGCCATCAATACGGTCCCTCGTCATCTGTTTATGGATCCTGCTTTCCTCAGTCATGCCTACGTGGATAAGGCTTTCCCTATTTCATCAGGTCAGACAATCTCACAACCTTATACAGTCGCTGTGCAATCTTCTTTATTAAGAGTGAAAAAAAGAGATAAAATTCTGGAAATAGGAACTGGGTCGGGTTACCAGGCAGCAATACTGGCAGAGATGGGAGCAAAAGTGTATACTATTGAACGTTTCAGAGAATTATTTAATAAGGCTCAGCGAATTTTAACATCGCTGGGATATTCTGCAGATTTTTTCTATGGTGATGGATATGAAGGCAAACCTCAGTATGGTCCGTTCGATGGAATAATTGTTACGGCAGCGGCTCCGGAGGTTCCCGAAGCTCTTCTTAAGCAGCTTAAAACAGGAGGACGGCTGATTGTTCCTGTTGGTGATTCCGGGTCACAGGTAATGACTGTCGTAGAGCGTTCTTCTCCTGATAGTTTTGAGCGCACTGAACATGGAAACTTTGTATTTGTTCCTATGCTGAAGGGAACCGTTAATGGCAAATAAAGTAAGATGGAAATTTATAAACTCGTTTTTTCGCCCATTGAAGTAAATACCTATATCCTCGCTGATAGCACAGGCGATTGTGCAATTATTGATTGCGGCTGTTTTGATAAACAAGAGTTCAAAAAACTCGAGGATTTCATAAAAGAGAAAAATATTAATCCGGTATTATTGCTAAATACACATTGCCATCTTGACCATGTTTTTGGGAATAAGTTTGTTCTGGAGAAGTATGGACTGAGAACTCATTCAGGGAAGCTCGATGAGCTGAACAGAAAAAATGCGAGTCAGCATGCCATGCTTTTTGGTCTGACAATGGACACTCCTCCCGAGCCTGAAGGATTTATTTCAGATAATCAGACTGTTACATTTGGTGTAACTGAGTTAATGGCACTGGATGTACCAGGCCATACTTCAGGAAGTATTGCTTTTTACTGCAAAAAAGACGGCTGTGTTTTTACAGGCGATGCTCTTTTTGCGGGAAGCATAGGGAGAACAGATCTTGATGGCGGAGATTATGATACATTGATAGACAGCATAAAATCAAGGCTGTTTATTCTTCCACCTTCAACAGTTGTATATCCCGGACATGGAATTGAAACTACTATCGGAAGGGAGATTAAATCAAACCCATTTTTCCATATGTAATATCTTAAAAATTAAATTCTAATTTTGGTTAAATAAATAATAATATATGTTATCAGATAAGTTTATAAGCCGGCATAATGGACCACGTGAACATGAATTACCTTATATGCTGAAGACTATAGGAGTTGATTCGCTTGAAGAGATGATTGAGAAAACCATACCCAGGTCCATCATGCTTGAAAAACCTCTGCGACTACCGGAGGCTATGAACGAATTCGAATATCTTAATTATATTAAATCAATAGGCCGGAAGAACAAAATGTTCCGTTCATTCATAGGTCAGGGCTATTATGGTGTAGCGCTTTTATCGGTTATTACCCGGAATGTGCTTGAAAACCCTTCATGGTATACCTCATATACTCCTTACCAGGCTGAAATTTCGCAGGGCCGTCTTGAGGCTCTGCTAAACTTTCAGACTATGATTATTGAACTTACCGGTATGGAAATAGCCAATGCCTCATTACTCGACGAATCTACAGCGGCAGCAGAGGCAATGATTATGATGTTTAACGCCAGGTCACGGACCTCTGTAAAAGCCGGGGCTAATAAATTTTTTGTTGATGATGATATTTTCCCTCAAACACTTGACGTAATTAAAACCCGTTCCCAACCACTAGGAATTGAACTTGTGACTGGAAAATATACTGCCGCTGTTTTTAATGAGTCATTCTTCGGGTCATTAGTACAATTTCCATCAGCTTCGGGTCAGGTAAGAGATTATAAAGCATTTGCTGATCTGGCTCATTCGTCGGGTATTCTTGTTGGTGTGGCAGCAGATCTGATGAGTCTTGCGCTCTTGACTCCTCCCGGGGAGTGGGGTGCTGATATCGTTGTTGGTTCTAATCAAAGGATGGGTCTTCCAATGAGTTTTGGAGGCCCTCATGCAGGATTTTTTGCTACAAAAGATGAACTCAAACGGAATATGCCGGGCAGAATAATAGGTATCTCGGTGGATGAACAGGGGAACACTGCTTTAAGGATGGCTTTGCAGACAAGAGAACAGCATATTAAACGTGAGAGAGCAACCTCAAATATTTGTACCGCGCAGGCTCTTCTGGCAACAATGTCGGGTATGTATGCACAGTACCACGGACCAGAGGGATTGAAAAATATTGCAAATCATATCCATAATTCGGCATGTACAATAAATTTCAATCTTAAAGGATCAGGGATAAGACAATTAAATTCCTCTTTTTTTGATACACTCAGGATAAGCCCAGGGACTGGGGTATCTGTTGATACTGTCAGGAAACTGGCGCTTGAAGCAGAAATGAACTTCTATTACCCCGATGATGGTACAGTGATTATAAGTACAGATGAGATAACTACAATAAAGGAAATTGATACAATTGTAAATATCTTCATTAAAGCCGCTGGGAAAGAAAAAGTAAAAATAGATTCTTATTGCCATTGCGAAATTCTTGAAGAGAAATTTGTAAGAAAATCCCCATTTCTTCAAGGTGGGACTTTCAACAGGTACCATAGTGAAACAGAGATGATGCGTTATATAAAGATGCTGGAAAGGAAGGATTTTTCACTGACTCACAGCATGATATCACTTGGTTCATGTACCATGAAGCTTAATCCGGCAAGTTCAATGTTTGCAATGAGCTGGCCTGAGTTTGGAAATATTCATCCGTTTGTTCCGAAAGATCAGGCACTGGGTTATTATCAGATAATGGATGAATTAGGTGAGGCCCTGAAAGAAATTACCGGGTTTTCAGCAATATCCTTTCAGCCAAATTCCGGTGCAGCAGGAGAGTATACCGGATTAATGGTTATCCGCGAGTATCATATAACAAAAGGTGAAAAAAACAGGAATGTAGTGTTGATACCATCATCAGCTCATGGTACAAACCCTGCAAGCGCGGCAATGGCAGGGATGCAGATAATTGTTGTTGAGTGTGATGATAAGGGAAACATAAGCGTAGAAGATCTGAAGAAAAAAGCTGAGGACCATAAGGATAACCTTGCAGGTTTTATGATCACTTATCCTTCAACACATGGCGTGTTTGAATCTGCAGTTAAAGAAATGACAGATATCGTACATCTGAACGGAGGACTGGTTTATATGGATGGTGCCAACATGAATGCACAGGTCGGTCTCACAAATCCCGGGCATATCGGTGCGGATGTGTGTCATCTTAACCTTCATAAAACTTTTGCAATACCCCATGGAGGAGGTGGTCCAGGTATGGGTCCTATACTCACTAACAATAAACTTGCTGAATTCCTTCCTTCTCATCATTTTGTTAAAACAGGAGGGAGCCACGGAACAACTGCCGTGGCAGGAGCACCATTCGGAAGCGGACATATACTCACAATTTCTCACGCATATGTGATGATGCTGGGTTCTTTTGGGTTAACTCAGGCTACAAAATATGCTATTTTAAACGCTAATTATATTGCAGCATCATTGAAGGGATGGTTTAAAACTTTATATTCCGGAACAGAAGGCTTTGTGGCACATGAGATGATACTCGATTGCAGAAATTTTAAAACAGAAGCAGGTATTGCAGAGGCAGATATTGCAAAGAGGTTGATGGATTATGGATTCCATGCGCCAACTCTTTCGTTTCCGGTTCATGGTACGCTAATGGTGGAACCTACTGAATCCGAGTCACTCCAGGAGCTTGATAAATTTATACGTGCCATGAAATCAATTTGGAATGAAATCGAAGAAATTAAGAATGGCAAAGCTGATAAAGAAGATAATGTTTTGCATAACGCTCCGCACACCGTAAGGGTGGTTACAGCAAATGAATGGAATCATTCTTATGATCGTCAGAAAGCTGCCTTCCCTCTTGCATGGGTGGCGGAGAATAAATTCTGGCCTTCAGTAGGAAGGATAGATGATGGCTTTGGCGATCGTAATCTGGTATGTACCTGTAATTCGATTGATATTTACAGGCAGGAGACGTTGAAACAATAAAGTTATGCGGACGTGAATCCGGTTCCTGAGAAATTGGAGTTGAAAAGATGATCAGATTTAAAAATTGAAGTTTAATATTCTGGTAATAACCCGACCTGTTAATTCAATTCAGACACATTGACCTGATAAAATATTCTTCAAAATTATGAAAAGATTCTGCTTAATTTTCATTCCTTTTATCTTCGTTTTAAGTTCCTGTGGAACAAGTAATTCGAAACAACAATCCAACAATTCAACATCTTCGATGGGAAAAAGCTACCAGGTAAAATTGATCACTGTCGATCCGGGTCATTTCCATGCTGCTCTTGTTCAGAAGATCATGTATGATCAGGTTTCTCCTGAAGTACATGTCTATGCACCCCAGGGACCCGATTGTCTTCAGCATATCGGAAGGATTAAGTCGTATAACAACCGGTCAGTCAATCCAACCTTCTGGAATGAAATTGTCTATACTGGTCCTGATTTCTTTGAGAAGATGCTCGCCGATAAACCGGGGAATGTCGTGGTTTTAGCCGGTAATAACAGGAAAAAAGCCGAATATATTACCAGATCAATTGACGCCGGACTTAATGTTCTGGCAGACAAGCCAATGATAATAAGGCCTGAAGATTTTCCCGCTCTTCAGAGCGCTTTCAAAACTGCGAAGGAAAAGGGAGTTATCCTCTATGATATTATGACAGAGAGATATGAAGTAACCACAATCCTTCAAAAGCTTCTTTCACAAAATGATGATGTTTTTGGAGTGCTCACTACCGGCAGTGAAGAAGAACCTGCCGTAACCAAAATAAGTGTTCATCATTTTTCCAAAGTTGTTTCAGGGACTCCGGTGCTCAGACCTGAATGGTATTTTGACGTTCAACAGCAGGGTGAAGGGATTGTCGACGTAACAACCCATCTTGTTGATCTTGTTCAATGGGAGTGTTTCCCGGAGCAGATTCTGAATCCTTCAGATATAACTATGCTTAGTGCAAAAAGATGGCCTACTATTATTTCAAAGGAAGAATTTAAGGGAGTTACGGGATTTGATGATTTTCCCGGTTATCTGCAGAAGGACGTCAAAGACGGTAAGTTAAATGTATATTCAAACGGAGAAATGGTCTATAAGATTAAAGGAGTGTTTGCAAAGGTTTCAGTTGAGTGGAAATACCAGGCTCCTGCAGGAGGTGGTGATACACATTATTCAGTAATGCATGGTACAAAGTGCGACCTGGTTATCAAACAAGATGCAGAAGAAAATTTTCTACCTACTCTTTATATCGAAAATGTAAAAGGTTTAAAAATGAATGTCTTCATTTCAAAACTCGATAAGGTTATAAAGACATTTCCTTATGAAAATCTGCAGGTGGAACAAGTCGGCAAAAATACACTTAAGATTAATGTTCCCGAAAAATTCAGAGTTTCCCATGAAGAGCATTTCGGACAGGTAACCTCCAGATTCCTTGAATATCTGAAGGCAGGTAAATTGCCGGAATGGGAAGTACCTGGTATGATCACCAAATACTATACTACCACCAGTGCATTAAGAATGGCAGGAGGGAGATAATGTTCACGGGAAATGTCAAAACCCATCCGTTCATAAGAAAGTCAGAAAACGAAGAACCCGCACTGTTCGCACTTTTCATGCCCGTAAGTACCGTATTCAGAATATTATGAGTTATCCTGGCCGCATGACAGAATTATGTTTGAGAGTAATGACAATACTAAAAGGAGTTGCTTCAGAAAGAGTAGAATTAATCTTACCCGAACATATTCTCAACAGCCATTGAGTACAATTCTTCAAGTGATATCCCGGCTGCTGCAGCCTCTTTTGGAACAAGACTTTCTTTCGTCATTCCCGGCACAGTATTTATTTCTATAAAGAAAGGCTTATCACCAACAATTATAAAATCAACCCTTACAATTCCTTTGCATCCAAGGAGCTCATATACAAATTTGCTTATTCTTTGTATTTCAGTAGTTATCGAAGGGGAGATGTCTGCAGGAGCAATTTCTTCTGATTTGCCGGGAGTGTACTTTGCTTCATAATCGAAAAATTCATTTTTGCTGATAATCTCAATGAGAGGAAGAACAATCATTTTATCTTTTGTCTTGAGAACACCACAAGCAATTTCGCGTCCGTTCATAAAAGATTCAACAAGTATCGTGTTGCTTTCTTTAAAAGCATTTTCAATTGCGGGTACCAATTCTTCTATAGTTTTCACCTTTGCAACACCAAAACTTGAGCCACTGTCATTTGGTTTAACAAAACAAGGCAGGCCAATTTGATCAATAATGTATGCCTGGTCAAATGTTTCTTCATTCCTCACCTGGATACCTTTAGCCATTAAGATCCCATATTCCTTAAGAAAAAGTTTGCATGCCTGTTTATTAAAAGTAAGAGCCGAACAGAAGGAGCCGCAACTCGAGTAGGGTATTCCCATCATATCGAAGTAGCCCTGAAGTAAACCATTTTCACCGGGAGTGCCATGAATAGCAATGAATACACCGTCGAATTTTATACGCTGCCCGTCGCACAGCAGACTAAAATCATTCTTATCAATATTATGATAGCGACCTTTCTTATCTTCCCAATACCAGCTGGTTCCCCGTATAACAATTATATAAACTATATATCCGGAGGATAATATTTTGCCTACTTCCTGAGCACTTTTTACAGATATTTCAAACTCAGAGGAATCGCCTCCGGCGGCTATTGCAATCGTCTTCATACTTGCTTTAATTTTCAATCCAAAAATAGTCATTTTAAGAATGAAAGTATTTCAAAAAATGTTTAAAATAAAGTTATGGAGAGTTACACAGTGAAAACAGATGTTTCCAATGAAGAATATCACTGTCAACCTCTGTGAGGTCTCTATGACTCACTTTGTGACATAAAATAATATAATAAACAGGTAAAGAATAACCTGCAGATATATTACCTTTGATGAAAATTTTAAAAAATTAATGAAAATGAAAAAAGGTTGTCTGATTTCGATTATCGTCGTTGCTTTTCTGGCACTTGTTGTTTTATCAATGGTTCTTTGGGGTACAAAGGTATACAACGGCATGGTTACAATGCAGGAGTCTGTTACAAGCCAATGGGGCAATGTTGAAACATCATATCAGAGGAGATCAGATCTGATCCCTAATTTTGTCAATACTGTGAAGGGCGCAGCAAACTTTGAACAATCTACACTTACGCAGGTTATTGAAGCCAGAGCGAAAGCTACTTCTGTTACCATTGATCCTACGAAAATGACAGCCGCAAATATGCAACAGTTTCAGGCTGCTCAGGGACAACTGTCATCTGCACTTTCAAGACTGATGGTAGTTGTTGAAAAGTATCCTGAACTTAAAGCTAC
>DCFT01000054.1:5877-6107 GCA_002319885.1 Bacteroidales bacterium UBA1797 | reverse complement strand
AGAATATGATTTCATTTGCAAGAAAAAGAACCGGCCATTCAATGGCTGAAAGGCTCGCTGCAGAGCTCATGGCAGCTTATAAGCTTGAAGGCGGTGCATATAAGAAAAAAGAAGATACTCACAGAATGGCTGAAGCAAATAAAGCTTTTGCACATTTCCGGTTTTAATTGATATTAAGAGGAAGTTGATTAACAGATAGATGGATAAAAACCTGAAATATACCAGAAACA
>DCFT01000054.1:1544-5510 GCA_002319885.1 Bacteroidales bacterium UBA1797 | reverse complement strand
AATGCACAGATGGACTGGATGGTTCAGGAGCAGGAGAGAGGTATTACAATAACCTCTGCCGCTACAACAACTTACTGGAAATACAGGGATGAAGATTTTAAAATTAACATTATTGACACTCCCGGTCATGTTGATTTTACTGTTGAAGTAGAAAGATCACTCAGGGTGCTCGATGGTGCTGTAGCTGTCTTTTGTGCTGTTGGAGGCGTGGAACCTCAGTCAGAAACAGTATGGAGGCAGGCAAACAAATATGTGGTACCTCGTATCGCTTTTATTAATAAAATGGATAGAGCAGGAGCTGATTTTTTCAGTGTCGTTCAACAAATACAGGAGAAACTGGGCGCAAATCCTGTTCCGGTTCAGATTCCAATTGGAGCTGAAGAGAATTTTACAGGGATTATTGACCTCGTTGATATGAAAGCACGCATCTATCAGACCGATGATGCAAATGTCACCACTTTTGAAACAGTGGCAGTACCGGCTGATATGTTAGCGGAAGCCGAAGAATGGAGAGGTAAGCTTATTGAGGCGGTTGCTGGTGTTGATGATACTCTGCTGGGTCGTTATCTTGAGGATCATGAATCGATTACCTCTGAAGAAATCATGGTTGCCCTTCGAAAATCCACAATTGACGGTTTGGCAGTTCCGGTAATATGCGGTTCGGCTTTTAAAAATAAAGGAGTTCAGAGTCTTCTCGATTCTGTTATCGCATATCTGCCTTCTCCTGTTGATAAAGGTTCAGTTATCGGTATTGATCCAAGAAATGATGAAGAAATTATACGTGAACCTGACGATGAAGCTCCGTTAGCCGCACTCGCATTTAAAATAGCTACGGATCCATTTGTAGGGCGCCTTGCTTTCCTGCGTATTTATTCAGGTATACTTAAGGCAGGCGATACCGTGCTTAATGTGCGAACCGGAAAAAGAGAGCGTATTAATCGTCTTTTCCAGATGCATGCAAACAAACAGAATCCCAAAGAAAGTATTTCGGCCGGCGATATATGTGCAGGTGTAGGTTTTAAAGATATCAAGACAGGTGATACATTATGCGCTATTAACAAGCCTATTTTACTTGAAACAATGGATTTTCCTGAACCGGTTATAGGAGTTGCCATCGAACCTAAAACACAGGCAGACGTTGATAAATTATCAATGGCGCTCAATAAACTTGCCGAAGAAGATCCCACATTCCAGGTCAGAACTGATCCCGATAGCGGGCAGACAATTATACATGGAATGGGTGAACTTCACCTGGAAATACTCATTGACCGGCTTAAGAGAGAGTTTAAAGTCGAATGTAACCAGGGAGCACCGCAGGTTGCATACAAAGAAGCTATTACAGGCACAGCCGAGTTCCGTGAAGTATTTAAAAAACAGAGCGGTGGCCGTGGAAAATTTGCCGATATGACATTCGAATTAATGCCGGCAGATAAAAATACGAGAGGCCTTCAATTTATAAATGAGGTTAAAGGCGGACATATTCCAAAGGAGTATATTCCGTCAATTGAAAAAGGATTCCGCGAGGCTATGGTCAATGGGCCGCTTGCCGGATTTCCGCTTGATAGCCTTAAAGTAGTACTCAAAGACGGTTCCTTTCATCCGGTTGACTCAGATGCTCTTTCATTTGAAATTGCTGCCAAACAGGCATTCAGGAAATTTGCAGGAAAATGTAATCCTGTGATTCTTGAGCCAATAATGTCTACAGAAGTAGTTACTCCTGAAGAATATGTTGGCGAAGTGATCAGCGATTTCAACAGAAGAAGAGGCAGAGTGGAAGGTATGGAATCGAAAGCAGGCGCAAGAGTAGTTAAAGCAAAAGTACCTCTGGCCGAAAAATTCGGTTATGTTACAGTACTTCGTACTCTTACCTCGGGTAGAGCAACTTCAACAATGGAGTTTTCTCATTACGAACAGGTACCTGCAGAAATATCAAACAGAATTGTAGAAATGACAAAAGGAAAAATTCTTTAAAAGATGAGTCAGAAAATTCGTATTAAACTGAAATCTTATGATCATAACCTGGTGGATAAATCTGCCGAAAAGATCGTAAAAACAGTAAAATCTACTGGTGCAGTTGTAAGTGGACCTATTCCTCTGCCAACACATAAAAAGATTTATACAGTGCTTCGTTCGCCCTTTGTTAACAAGAAAGCAAGAGAACAGTTCGAGCTCTCATCATACAAAAGACTGCTCGACATTTACAGCTCAACGCCAAAAACCATCGATGCACTGATGAAACTTGAGCTTCCAAGCGGAGTTGAAGTGGAAATTAAAGTGTGAAACCCGCATGTATAAACCAAACAGATATTTAAAGTTTAAACAAGTGGGTTCCATCAGACCATTAAAAATAATCAATTCTGATGAAACCAGTAAAGTATAAAAGAGATGCAGGGATTAATTGGTAAAAAAGTAGGAATGACCTCCATTTTTGATGAAAATGGAAAGAATATTCCATGTACGGTTCTGCAAGCCGGTCCATGTGTTGTTACACAGGTTAAAACAGTGGAGAAAGATGGCTATTTTGCTGTACAGCTCGGATTCGAAGATAAAAAGGAAAAGCACACTACAAAAGCCGAAATGGGGCATTTCAAGAAGGCGAATACAACGCCTAAAAGAAAAGTCATCGAATTCACCGGTTTTGATGAGGGTCAGTGTAAAGAGGGAGACGTTTTGACAGCAGGACTTTTCGAAACTGATAGCATTGTTGATGTCAGAGGCTGGTCTAAAGGAAAAGGATTCCAGGGTGTCGTAAAACGCCATGGCTTCAGTGGTGTGGGAGGACAAACCCATGGCCAGCATAACAGGGGCAGAGCACCAGGTTCCCTCGGAGCTTCATCATTCCCTTCCAGAGTATTACCTGGAATGAGAATGGCAGGCCGCACCGGAGGAAACCAGGTGATGGCAATGGACATGAAAGTTGTGAAACTCATGGCCGAGAATGATATTATAATTGTAAAAGGATCAGTCCCGGGTCCAAAAGGTGGTTACGTAATAATTACAAAATAATGGAATTAGCTATTCTTAATACTAGTGGTAAGGAGACCGGAAGAAAAGTCGATCTTAACGATGCAATTTTCGGTATAGAACCTAACGACCATGCAATTTATCTCGATACAAAACAATACCTGGCCAATCAAAGGCAGGGTACTCACAAAGCTAAAGAGCGTGGCGAAGTGGCAGGTAGTACAAGGAAGATCAAAAAGCAAAAAGGTACCGGTACTGCACGCGCAGGAAATATAAGGAACCCGCTTTACCGTGGAGGAGGCCGTGTGTTCGGTCCTAAACCAAGGTTTTATGGCTTTAAACTCAATAAGAAAGTTAAACAATTAGCCAGAAAATCAGCACTTTCGTATAAGGCTTCAACAAATAATATTATTGTACTGGAAGACTTCTCGCTTGATTCCCCTAAAACAAAGGAGATCATCAAAATGGGAAATAACCTGAATATTGTAAATAAAAAATCAATATTTGTTTTACCGGAACAAAATAATAATATATATTTGTCATCCCGAAATGTACAAGGGGTTGAAGTTATAACAGCCAGCGAATTAAGTACTTACAACATTATGAAAGCTTCAACGTTGATACTTGTAGAGAGTGCAGTTGACGTTTTACAGGCAACTTTTGAAAACTAGAAAATTTTGAGTAATGAATATTTTGCTTAAACCTATTGTAACGGAAAAGATGACAAGTCAGGGCGATAAATTTAATCGTTATGGCTTTCTCGTTGACAGAACCGCTAACAAGTTACAAATAAAGAAAGCCGTTGAAGAATTGTACAGTGTTACGGTTGATGCGGTTAATACGATGCGTTATGGCGGAAAGATCAAATCGCGCAATACCAAATCGGGTCTTCTTACAGGAAAAACATCAGCCACAAAGAAAGCTGTTGTAACACTTGCAGAAGGGAATAAGATTGATTTCTATAGCAATATTTAAATACCTATATGGCAGTCAGAAAGATCA
>DCFT01000054.1:528-1270 GCA_002319885.1 Bacteroidales bacterium UBA1797 | reverse complement strand
ACACCAGGTCAGCGACACAAAATCGCAAGCACTTTTGAAAATATCACAAGTGCTACGCCGGAGAAATCCTTGCTTCGACCGCAAAAAAATTCCGGAGGAAGGAACGTTAACGGCAAACGGACTATGAGATACATCGGCGGCGGTCATAAAAAGATGTACAGAGTTATCGATTTCCTCAGGGAAAAAGATGGCATGGCGGCAACAGTAAAAACCATCGAATACGATCCTAATCGTTCTTCGAGAATAGCGCTTGTTGTCTATAAGGATGGTGAGAAAAGATATATTGTAGCACCGGTAGGGCTCCAGGTTGGTCAGACATTAATGTCGGGCAAAGATGTTGCTCCTGAAATCGGAAATACATTGTTTCTCAGCGACATACCAATGGGTACTATAATTCATAATATCGAACTGAAACCCGGAAAAGGTGGAGCTCTTGCCCGTAGTGCAGGAACTTATGCCCAGTTATCGGCTCGTGATGGGAAGTATGCAACTATCAAACTTCCATCAGGAGAGACCAGAATGATTCTTACTACATGTCGTGCAACCATTGGCACAGTATCAAATCCCGACCATAATCTGGAGAGATCCGGCAAGGCTGGTCGTTCACGCTGGCAGGGACGCCGTCCAAGAGTAAGAGGGGTTGTAATGAATCCGGTTGATCACCCAATGGGTGGTGGCGAAGGAAGAGCTTCAGGAGGACATCCGCGTTCACGTAAGGGAATTCCTGCAAAAGGCTTCAAAA
>DCFT01000054.1:0-190 GCA_002319885.1 Bacteroidales bacterium UBA1797 | reverse complement strand
GTAGATCAATTAAAAAAGGCCCTTTTATCGATTTCAAGCTCGGCAAGAGAGTTATGGAGATGAATGAAGGTCAAAAGAAATCGGTGATCAAGACATGGTCGAGAAGATCAGTGATCTCCCCGGATTTTGTAGGACATACTATAGCAGTTCATAACGGGAACAAGTTTATCCCCGTTTACATTACCGAGAA
>DCFT01000223.1 GCA_002319885.1 Bacteroidales bacterium UBA1797 | reverse complement strand
CCGGGCCGTTAGCGGTAAGGCTGCGGCTATACCAGAACTACCAACGTACAAGCAAACGCTTTGCAGCCCACCCCTATAACCATCCTGTCGCTGCCGAACACCTGTTTTTTTTATCAACCCGGGAATATTACATTACATCGATCCGGTAATTTTAACATTTAATAATGACTAGTAAAATAAAGAAATGTTTTTATCTAAAATAACCCCCTAATCTAAATAGAAAGGAAGCGTACTAATAGTACTTTCCCAATCAGCGTGTACAAAATTTTTACAGTGAGTGTAAAAATTCTTTTAATATCTGCATTCGGAAAATTTTATAACATGTTAATAAACAGATTAATACAAAAAATGGCATATTTATTGGATATGAGTTTTTGACTCATAAATTGTTATACCAATGATTCGCTGGAGTATTTTGCTTTTCTATAGGAATATCAAAAGAAATAAAACTTCATTTTTCATAAACCTGATCGGACTTTCAACTGGTCTAGCCTGCGCTTTATTAATTTACCTGTGGGTGAACGATGAAATTCATTTTGATAAATTTCACAAAAATGATAGCCGGCTTTTTCAGGTGATGCAACGTCTTCAAAATGGACAAACAATAGAGCCCACACCCGGACCTTTGGCAGATGTATTAATCGCTGAAATACCTGAGGTTGAATATTCAGTTCCTGTTATAGATCTGGCTTTCCTGGGAAAATCAACTCTGTCGAATGATGATGATATAAACGTTAAAGCAAACTTTGTATATGCCGGTGAAGATTTCTTTAATATGTTCTCTTTCCATCTTATCGAGGGAAAGGCAAACCAGGTTCTGTTAGATAAAAGCTCTATTGTTCTTTCTGAAGAACTGGCAATAAAATTATTTAACACAACTAGAAACATCACCGGACGGACTGTAATAATGAAACATCAGTTATTTTCCGGTACCTACCAAGTTTCTGGAATTTTTAAAAACGTACCCCTCAATTCATCATTGCAGTTTGATTTTGTGTTGACTTTCAGGGCTATATATGAGCAGATGCCAAATTGGTCTGATTGGAGAAACAACAATCCCAGTACCTATGTCCTTTTAAAGCATGGCGCAAATGTCGGGCAATTTAATGATAAAATTGCCCATCTTATTGAACGCAAATGCCAAGATTCCACCCGCACGTTATTCCTGCGGCCGTACGCAGATAAATATCTTTACGGCAGTTACGAAAATGGGAGACAAACAGGAGATAGAATAGAGTATGTTAAACTCTTTTCTCTAATCGCAGTTTTCATATTAATCGTAGCCTGCATCAATTTCACGAATTTATCGACTGCAAAAGCATCAGGCAGGATGCTGGAAATAGGGATAAAAAAAGCGGTGGGAGCTGGCAGGAAATTACTTATTATTCAGTATCTCGGCGAATCGGTTCTGATGGCTGTTTTATCCCTGATCATAGCCATTTTCTTGGTTGATCTTCTCCTACCTGAGTTCAACGAATTAACTGGAAAGCATATAGTATTAACTATGAACGCCAATATTGTTTTAGCCGTTCTGAGTATCACACTGTTTACCGGTTTAATTGCCGGAATCTATCCTGCATTATATCTTTCAGGATTTCATCCGATACTTATATTGAAAGGGATGCTTCATAGTTCCGGCGCTGAATTATGGGGACGAAAAGGACTGGTCATTTTCCAATTTGCCATTTCTGGTATTTTAATTGTATCTGTTCTCGTGATGAACAAACAAATTGAATTTATTCAAAATAAAAAATTAGGTTTTAATAAAAACAATATCATCTATTTTGACAAGGAAGGCAAAGCAGGAGAAAACCTAGATGCTTTTCTTACAGAACTTAAAAATATCTCGGGGGTCGTCAATGTTTCAAGCTCCGCATTTCCTATTATCGGTACCAAAAGCAGTACTACGGATATAACATGGGAAGGAAAGGCCCCGAATGTGACCGGCCAGTTTAAGATTCAGTCCATAAACTATGACTTTATTGAAATGCATGGGATAGAAATGGTGAAAGGGCGGTCCTTTTCCAGGGATTATAGTACTGATAATTCAAAGATCATCTTCAACGAAGCTGCTATTAAAATGATGGGATTGAGAGATCCTGTCGGAAAAACTGTAAATATGTGGGGTGTGGAAAGGCAGATAATCGGCATCACCAAAGATTTTAATTTTGAATCTTTACATGAGCAGGTGAAACCTATATTGTTCATTTTAGCTTCTTCTGCTCAGAATCTGAGAATAATGATCAAAATAAAAGACAGCAATGAAAAAGAAACGATCAACCGGCTTCAGCAGTTTTACGAAAATTATAATTCCGGATATGCTTTTGAATATAAATTTTTAGATGAAGACTACCAGGCTCAGTATATATCGGAAAAGCGCATTGCAGTTTTATCCAGTTATTTTGCCGGAATGGCTATCATTATTTCCTGTCTGGGACTGTTCGGACTGACAGCCTTTTCAGCCGAAAGAAGAAGAAAAGAAATAGGCATCCGGAAAGTATTTGGCTCCACCAGGTTTGGCATCATCACTCTTTTAACAAAAGAATTTACCAAGATAGTTTTAGTATCACTGTTGATTTCTTTTCCTGTAAGCTATTTAATCACCAAACACTGGCTGGAGACTTTTGCATACAAAGTTGACTTGAATCCCTCGTATTATTTTGTCGCAGGAACTATTACTTTGTTCATTGCATGGTTTACTGTAGGGATTCAGGCAATGATAGCAGCAACAGTAAATCCTGCTGAGAATTTGAAGTATGAATAAAGATATGGGTCTACTTACACGATCTGCACGACTTAATGCACATTTTTCAACGATCAGGCTACGTTGAAGAAGCAGGAGTTTGAAGAATTTTACATTAATATTTATCAGTCATGAAAAGTTACATTATTAACGAATTAAGAAAATATAGGAGCTTGAAGATCTTTCTAATCCTAAAACTGCTTCTTAACATACCTTGTACAACGAAAAACTTATTTCATGACATTTTGTACCTATGAAATAAATAAATTTAGCTTTACTATCCCTATTGGACTTGCAATAAATTGACAACAAAATGAGCCCTAACCGCTAACACGGATGGTATAGTTAAGTGCCTTCTGCAGCCCGGACAAATTCGTAATCAGCTATTTACATCT